>CAYTJB010000133.1:0-5037 GCA_964437995.1 uncultured Bacteroides sp.
AAATTGTTACTAATTTTCTCATATTTTTTTAATTTTTAATGATTTTAAATGTTTTAACTTCTTTGTTGTTTTGGGTTACTTTTAAAATATAATTTGCTGTAGCAAGATTGTTCATAGTAATACTTGTTTCGTTACTTTCAATTTTTTTATTTTCTAAAAGTTTGCCGTTAATATCGTAAAGGTAAAATGATAAATTTGAAAGTGAAAAGTTTTCAATTTTCAAAATTATATTCTCCTTTGTAGGATTTGGATAAGCTGAATATTGCAATGTAATATCTTTTGCTTCATTAATGCCTATCACAACTGATATCTCATAAGGCTGCTGAACGCCTCCAACTACATAACCATTTGATCCAATATTTGATGTATAAAAAACTTGCCCAATAGAATAACTTGACGAACCTCCACTACCAGAGGCATTTCCGCCCGAGGCGTTTATAGATTCTTGTGCATTTAATCCTGTTACTCCTAAAGTAAACAGAATTATTGCAATAATTTTTACTTTTTTGTGTTGCATAATTGCCCTCCTTTTTAAATTGGTTATTACTATAATTAAATACCTTAAAATGAAATAACAACAAGAATTTATCTAAAAATTCTTGTTGTTCAAATATTTTGTAAATATACAACATATTTTTGTTATTTAAAAGTTAAATTTAAAATTTACAAATAATAAACCAATTGTAATCAGGTATATAAATTCTACTTTCTTATTAAGCTAAAAATAAAAAAATCGATTATACCTCTTTGCATAACCGATTTTTTTATTAATATCTAATAATTTTATTCTATCTGTTAATCAACAATTTTTTATTGCTATAAGTATTATCGGATATAACTTCAACAATATAAACTCCGTTGTTAAAATTAGAAGTATTAATTAAAATTTCATCATTAATTTTATTATTTATACCTTTAGTAAAAAGCTTTCTTCCCATAGCATCATAAATATTTATTTGCATTGCACCGCTGTGATTTACTATTATTTTTACATCATCTTTTGCAGGATTTGGGAAAATGTTAAAGTTGATTTCTTGTTTTTCTTCTGTAATTGAAACATCATTTGCAAAATTTATATTATCAATGCTAATACATCCTCCCATGTCGGAAATATAACTAAACTTAATTATTGCATTTGATTGATTTGCATAATTATTCAAATCAATTACCTCTGTTCTCCATTCATTGGCTGTAGGAGTAAAAAAGCACTGTGCAATTTGTGTAGCATTTAAAATAGGAGATTGAGCAGTAGCAAGATCTGCTCCTCCTTTTTTATATAATGTTTGAAATGTTTCGCCACAATCAAGCGATATAGAAACCTCTAATGTGTCAGCAAAAACAGTATCGTTAGTAAAATATGGAGGAGTGTATTTTTGATAATTATATGCTAGATCAAATGACATTTTCGGATTTAAAACTGATGTAAGATCTATTACGGGAGATAAAAAACTTTCAATGTCCCCTTTTGTATAAAACATTAAAATTGTATTAACAGCACTTATTGAAGCTAACCCTGTTTTATGAACATTATTATTTACAAACCATTCGAAAATACTTCCGGTTTTGGGGAATATCCATCCATCTACATTTGACTCAAAACCTTCAAAAACAGGATAAGCATGTCCACTGGTTTCGATAGTAAATGATTTTGACAATTGATTATTAGAAGTTAGTGTATCTGTATATGATGTATTAATTGATCCAACACTCACATTTAAAGACTGAGTTCCCGTGGTAGCTGATAATTGAGGTAAAGAAACCAACGTATGCTCGTAAGGACCAATATTCCCTGTCCAATTATATGTTCCATTTATACTATTTAAGGAATAATTTAACCCAAAAGTAGTAACATTATTACTGCCTAAATTTCGTATATAGATTTTGGGAGAAACTAAAGTGTCGCATGAGCGTTCTGCTAAGTTAATTTCAAAAATATCTAAATCATAAGGAACTGTAGCAGGATTTGCAAAAAATGACAAACATGGACTTGTAAAAGTACTATTAGGAATAGTATGTCCAAGACCAGTTACAATTGTGTACTTAACTATTGAATTATTCTTTTTTAAAATCTCATAAATTTTTTCAATGGTATAAGTATAAATATCATCGTTTGAACCACAAGTGATATAAATAGGTATTTGATGTGCATTTGCATAATTATAGTATACTCCTTGAGGTGTCGTGTTTAAAGCATCATCTAAGCCTTGTATTGCAGGTGTATTTAATAGTAAGCCTTTAAATTTTGAAGGATTATCCAAGCCATATTTTAAAGCACTTCTTCCTCCTAATGAAAAACCTTGTAAGATAATATTATTGGTATCTATCGAATAATTTATCTTTGCGTAAGCAATACATTCTGCAATAATTTCCTCATCACCTGTTGGATCCGAAAAGTCTGAAGCATAATCATCACCACCATCAGGGCAGATAAAAATAGTATTTGGGAAGACTGATTGCCAATTAAGAGAGTTAATTAAAGCATTTCTGTAATTATTACTATTGTCTCCCATGCCGTGTAAGCAAACCATTAATTGATAGTTTGTACTTGGAGTATAACTTGTAGGGACGTAACAAGACAATATCCTATCTTGACTCATAAAAACAATAGTGTCTGTAAAACTTCCTGTTTGTTGTGCCTTGCTACTTAATGAAATAATGAGAAAGGCAATGATAAAATTAATTTTTTTCATGTTTAAATAATTTAATTTATAAATAATTGATTAATAGTATTTTATGTAGTTTTATTTTTTATAAAACATCTTTCATTTAAGAATATTTTTTAAGCAAAATTTATGCCAACTATTTTTAATTTAAATTTATTTTTTCTTTGGCTTATTTTTCATTTCATTTACAGCTTTAGATAGTTTTGCAATAGAGCCTATATCAATATTACCTGTTATGCAAATCAGCATATTGTCTTTTCCTCCTCCTATCATAAGAAACTCTACAATTTTACCATTTTTTTCTTTTAACAGCATTTTTATATCTTGCCCTTTTTCCTTTACCGTCATAAGTTCTTTATATTGATTTGCTGGCAAGTTTTTTATTATTTCATTATAAAAATTGATTTTTTTATTTAACACAGGGTCATCAACACTCAAAATTCTTATTGATTCTAATCCTTTTATTGCTTTATCAAATTCATCTTTACTTTTGCTTTTTTCACCGGCAATCAAAGCAAACATATATTTCGATATATATACTGTTGTGATACCATCTTTATTGGCATATTTTTCAAATATTTTATCTACAGGAGAACCTTGAGAGTATCCATTATTTGAAAAAACAAAGAAGATTATAATTACTATTAGCTTTTTCATGACTTTTTATTTTTTATTATTATTAATTCCGTTTATTTCCAACACTTCATTTAATTTGTTAAAAGATTCGTCAATTTCAGATAAATATTTCAAATTATCCGTTTTTTGAGTCATACAATCCGATACGTATATTAATACTCGTTTTGTTTCGTTATACGCCTGTTCAGAATCTGAATATGTATCTTTAAGAACAAATGCAGGTTTGTCGTAATAGTTATAAATACTTATTGATAGGATAAACAGAGCTGCTACACTGCTAACCCATTTCAATGTGCGATTAAACCTAATCTTTGTTTCGGTTTGCCATTGTTTCTCCATCAAAGATGTAAGCTCTGTATTTACATCAAATTGAGGCTTATTATTCTGTTTTTCGGTATTAAAATATTGAAACATTTGCTTTTGAGAAAGATGCTCTTTTGATAAATCGGTATTAGCAAAATATTCCTTGATGTAAGTTTCTTCATCAAGCGTAGTTTCGCCTTCGTAATACTTTTCGAGCAACTCGTTTATTTTATGATAATCCATAGTTATAAATTTTTTCTAATTCAGTTTTAATTTTTTTTCTTGCAAAAGACAAATTTACTCTTACATTATTAACTGTCATATCAAGAATATCAGCAATTTCTTCATAAGAATAACCTTCAATATCTCTAAATTCAATAATTAGTTTTTGCTGTTTAGGAAGTTTTTGAATTAGTTTTTTTATTTCAGTCATACTTTCTTGAGATTCATAATTTGATTCTGATTTATGCGTACCATCTTTTAGGTAGTTAATATCAACAGTATGTTTCTTGGTTCGAAGTTTGTCTAAACATTTGTTTTTCAAAACAGTAATAGCAAATGCCTCAATATTTGAATACTTTCTTATTTCATTTCGTTTTTCCCATAATTTTAAAAATGTATCTTGAAGAGTATCTTTTGCTTGTTCAGAGTTTTCAAGCAATCTACACGCTATGCGATACATTTTTTCTCCCGAAGGAATAACTTCTTTATGAAACTCTTCTTTTGTCATTTATTCTTATGCTATTTCTTAAGCTTTTCTAACTGAGATTTTGTAATTTCATTCATCTCATCTTCAGACATACTTCCTGAACAATATATAAGTGCATTATTCGTTCCTCCGCAAACAATTATAAACTCTGTAATTTTTTTATTTTTCTTTTTAAAAAGTATAGCAAAACCCTCTTTATCTTCTTTTACTGACATTAATTCTTCATACTCTTTTTTATTGAGATTTGGAACAATTTCGTTGTAAAAATTAAGATTCTTATTTAAAATACTATCTTCAACATAAAGTGCTTTAAAAGAAGAAACTACATATTCACCTTTTTTATTCGAAGGAAAATCAGGGACATTTACTGACATAAAACCTTTTTTTCCTGCGTACTGGTTAAATACTTTGTCGCATACCTTGTTTTGTGCAAAAGCACCTAAGCTTATAACTACTACAAGGAGTAAACTAATTAATGATTGTTTTTTCATGATAAATAAATTTTAAATTAATAATTATTTTATCATAAGACGAAGAAGTTTAAATTTCATTAAAAATATTTTGTAAAAAAATGCAAAATATTATTTTTAAATCATCTCAACCCCAAAATCTACCGCAATTTGCTGTAAATCACTTACTACTTTATCAAGCACAGGAATGCCTTCTTGCATCCTGATTTGTTCCCATTCTCTTTCTGGTTCACCGGGTATAATTACTTTTTCTTGT
>CAYTJB010000133.1:5047-8219 GCA_964437995.1 uncultured Bacteroides sp.
AAATATCAACAATAGCTCCTAAGCAATAACCTTTATGACTTCCATGTATATAATCACCGCCTAAAGGAACTATCGCTCCACCTTGTGTTAATATATTAGGATCATCACTCGGTTTACCTGTTTTGTCCTGAACATAGCCATCAGGAGCTTTTACCCCTTTTTTATACATAATATCTAATTTTCCTCTGGCAATAGGCGTTGTAGCAAAATCAGCAACAAAAGGAGGATAACTTCCTGCAGGAATGGCAACTGCTATTGGATTGGTTCCCAACAGTCTGTCGACAGAAAATGTAGGTGCTACCAAAGGATTGGCATTGGTCATGCAAATTCCAATCATATCGTGTTGTAAAGCCATCATAGCATAGTATCCTGCAATACCAAAATGATTGGAATTGCGAACTGCAACCCAACCTGTACCTGCATTTTGAGCTTTTAAAATAGCCAAACGCATGGCTGATTCACCCACTACCATACCCAAGCCTGCATCGCCATCAATTACTCCGGTTGAAAGCGTTTCGTGCACAATTTTAATTATAGGTTTTGTATTTAATCTATTCGATTTCCATAAATTTACATAGTCTTTTAAACGAGAAACGCCATGCGAACTGATATTTCGCAATTCGGCTGCCATTAATACATCTGCTGTAATGTTGGCATGTTCAGTTGAACAGCCCATGTTATTACACACATTTACAATAAATTGTCGTAGTTGCTGATAAGTATATGTCATGTTTTTATTATTTTTAACGGTATTAAATGCAAAAATATTTAATTTTGTGATGCAGAAGCTTTAAATAATAGTTTTTATACTTCTATTTTTTATACTTTTACAAAACCAAAATAAAAAGAATTATGGCTTTAGATACCATTATAGAACTCGAAAATTTAGCGGTTTATCAAAACGATATATTAATTCTTTCGGATGTTAATATTAGCATCGAAAAAGGCGAGTTTGTTTATTTAATAGGAAAAACAGGGACAGGAAAAAGTTCTTTGCTAAAAACTTTATATGCTGATTTGCCTGTAGTAGAAGGCAATGCAATGGTAGCTGATTTTGATTTAAAAACTATCAAAAAGAAAGAAATACCTTTTTTAAGACGTAAATTAGGTATTGTTTTTCAGGATTTTCAATTGTTGATTGATAGAAGCGTGAAAGAAAACCTTGTTTTTGTGCTTAAAGCTACCGGTTGGAAAGATAAAAAAGCCATGGAAGAAAGGATTCAGGAAGTATTAGAAAAAGTTGGCTTAGGAACTAAAGGCTTTAAAATGCCTCATCAACTGTCGGGTGGCGAACAACAAAGAGTTTCTATTGCAAGGGCATTACTAAACGACCCTGAAATTATACTTGCCGACGAGCCTACAGGAAACCTCGATCCTGAAACCTCAGAAGGTATTATAAATCTGCTTATTGATATTAGCAAAAACGGAAGAGCCGTTTTAATGGCTTCGCATGATTTTATGATGATTGATAAATTTCCTTTCCGTACGTTGAGATGCGAAAATGGGAAAGTTTTATCCAAAGATTAAACTTATTAATCGCTTAGCATTTACTTCATTAGAATAATTTTCCTGCAATACTGCTTGTCGCTTAGCAACTTCGTTATTGTTAAATTCACTTACGTATAAATGCAGTAATTTATCTTTTAAAGAGAGTGAAGTATCCGCAATTTCACATAAAGAATCCAAACCTGTTCCTGCAAGCATTTTATGGTTTACTAAGCAAAAACGACCATTATACAATGTATTTAACAGCTTTAATTTCAACCCAGTAGCCTGAAATGTATGCAATATATTAATTTGTGCATTTTGTATAAGTTCGAGCATTATTTCATTATCTGGATTAGCGATTAACTCAATGTTATTGTAATTTTTAATCAGCTTTTGCAATCTTTTTGTTGGATGCAAGCCAGCTATTTTAAAAGGAATATTAATGTCATTAAAAACTTCTTTTATCAAATAAGTTGCTGCGTGCTCATTTTCAGGCACCGACAAATTACCGTGATATAAAACATAATTACCAACACCTGCTTTTACCTTAAAATATTCATTCGGATGAAAACTTGGCAAATAAACGATGCGATTGTTTTTAAATTTTCTCTGTAAATAATCAGTATCATTTTGCGATACAACCAACATTAAATCAGCATTTTTTAATATATTTTGATAAAATCGAAGTTTAATACCAGCTATCAAAAAATAAAATTTTATACCCCAATTTTTCTCTGAACGAAATAAGTTTAAATAATATAAATGTTCAATATTACTTTCGCGAAATATTTTCAATCTACTTTTTAACCGCTTGTCTTTTAAATAATAACATGAATGCAATCCTTCAAATAATATAGGATAATTGTCTTTTAATAAATTTTGAATTAATTCTTCCGACTTACGGCTTGCAACTATATATGGTTTTGTTGATAATGCTGAAAATATATTTGTTTTTCGTTTATAATAATAAACAGTTTCACAAAACACGACTAATTCTTCAGGAATTTCCCTACCGTATTCAAAACAATGTAAATGGATTTTTATACCAAAAGAATGCAATGCCTTGAGTTTATAAAAGACGTCAATTACGCCCCCATAATTAGGCGGATAAGGTACATTAAACGAGATGATATGTAAATGATTATCAGGCATATTTTTGATAAACGTTGATTAATTCTTTTTCTTCATTTTCCCAGCATAATTCTTCGGCTGCAATAATTGCATTTTTTCTAAATTCAGCCAATTTTATATCATCCGAAAGTAATTTATTGATATGTTCTGCAATATTTTCGGGTTGATGATTTAACAATATTTCACCAATATTATATTTTTCAATAATCTTTCTAATTTCAACAAGATTGGAAGCTAAAACAGGAATTCCTGCATTGATGTAATCGAATAACTTATTAGGTAAGCTAAAACGGTAATTAATATTAGTGTCTTTATCCAATGTCAAACCCAAATCAGCATGTACAGTGTAATTAAATAATTCGTCGAATGGAAGCTTAGGGATAAAGCGAATTTTTTCGCTTAAATTAAGATTAATTGCCTGTTTTTTAAGAGATTCAATTACATCTCCACCTCCAATTATGAGCAAAACAGCATTGTTTATCCATTGCATAGCTTCGATAAGCTCTTCTACTCCCCTATCCACATTAATTCCAGCACCTTGCAACAGTAAAAT
>CAYTJB010000134.1:0-8119 GCA_964437995.1 uncultured Bacteroides sp.
TTTTAAATAATTAACATGGCATCGCCATAAGTAAGAAATTTATATTTCTTGTCGATGGCTTCTTTGTAGGCTTTCATAACTAAATCGTAGCCTCCAAATGCAGCAACCATCATCATCATTGATGACAAAGGCTGGTGGAAATTAGTAACCATAGAGTTTGCAACGCTAAAATCGTAAGGTGGAAAAATAAATTTATTGGTCCATCCGTTGAAAGGTTTTACATTACCCGATACTGCTACCGAAGATTCAATAGCTTTCATGGTGGTGGTACCAACTGCACAAACGTTTTTTTTGCTTTCTCTTGCTTTGTTAATTATCAAACTTGCTTTTTCGGAAATAATCATTTCTTCCGAATCGGTTTTGTGTTTGGTAAGATCTTCAACATCAATAGATCTAAAATTTCCTAAACCAGCATGTAGTGTGATACTTGCAAAATTAACACCTTTAATTTCTAAGCGTTTCATTAATTCTCTGCTAAAATGGAACCCGGCAGTAGGAGCTGCTACAGCACCTTCGTGTTTAGCATAAATTGTTTGGTATCTTTCTTTGTCTTCGGGTTCAATTTCTCTTAGGCGTTGTAATTCTTCGGGTAAAGGTGTGTGACCTAATTTTTTGATGGTTTGTTTGAACTCATCATACGTTCCATCGAAAAGAAAACGTAAGGTTCTTCCTCTGGAAGTGGTATTGTCTATTACTTCGGCTACCAAAGAATCGTCGTCTCCAAAGTATAATTTATTTCCGATTCTTATTTTTCTTGCTGGGTCAACCAATACATCCCACAAACGACTTTCGGCATTTAGTTCTCTAAGAAGAAATACAGTAATTTTAGCTCCTGTTTTTTCTTTTTCTCCGTACAAAAGAGCAGGAAACACCTTGGTATTATTCAATATTAAAACATCGCCATCATCAAAATATTCAAGAATGTCTTTAAATATTTTGTGTTCGATAGTTTGGGTTTTGCGATTAAGAACCATAAGACGAGACTCGTCTCTTTGGTCGGAGGGGCGATCAGCTATTAATTCTTTAGGCAAGCTGTACCTGAATTGAGATAACTTCATGCTTATATAGTTAAATTAATGAAGATTTTATTAGAAAAGTATGCAAAGATAATCATTTTTGAGGCTAAAGTCAATAGTTTTTAAAACTATTTATGAAAAGAGATTGAAAATAGTTTTTAAATAAATGCTTGAAAAGGTTTACTTTGTTCTAAAATAATAGATTTGAGTGTTTCTATTTCCAAAGCATTTTTTAATTCAAAATTGCCGATTCGTGTTCTGCACAATGCCGAAAGATAAGCTCCACATTGCATAGTTTCGCCAAAATCGCGAGCTAAGGCTCTTATGTATGTGCCTTTGCTACAAACAATTCTAAAATTAATTACAGGAAGTTGAATATTTGTAATTTCAAATTCGCTAATGGTTATCGTTTTTGAAGCAATTTTAACTTCTTCGCTATTTCGGGCAAATTCATAAGCTCTTTTGCCTTTAATTTTAACAGCCGAAAAAACGGGCGGTATTTGTTCAAAAGTTCCTGTAAATTTTTGAGCAGTTTGCTGGATTAACTTTTCATCCACATGTGAGTAGTCAAAGGTATAATCTACTTCCTTTTCCATATCAAAAGATGGCGTTGTTTCTCCAATTGTAAAGCTACCTGTATATTCTTTTTCTTGTGCTTGAAATTCGTCAATTTTTTTAGTGAGTTTTCCTGTACAAAGCACTAATAATCCAGTAGCTAAAGGGTCTAACGTTCCTGCATGTCCAATTTTTATTTTGGGCAAATCTAAGGTTTTTCTAATAAAATATCGAATGTTGTTAACCACATCAAAAGAAGTCCAATCGTAGGGTTTGTTGATGAGCAAAACTTCTCCTTCAGTAAAATTGTATTCGTGCATATTTTATACTATAGATAAAGGAATTCCTAAAGCGAGTAATATCAGAATAATTGCTCCGAGTAAGATACGATAATATCCGAATACTTTAAATCCGTATTTGGTAAGGAAAGCAATAAAGCTTTTGATGGCAATCATGGCAACAATAAAGGCTACAACATTCCCGATTAATAGAATATTAATATTATCGGCATCAATGGTTTTATAGTTTTTGAGTAATTTGTATGCTGTAGCTGCAAACATTGTAGGAACGGCTAAGAAAAATGAAAATTCGGCTGCTGTTTTGCGATTTAAACCCTGCGACATTCCTCCAACTATTGTAGCAGCTGAGCGTGAAACACCTGGTATCATAGCAATACATTGAAATAAACCAATTTTTAAGGCTGTAAATAAACCAATTTCTTGATTTTCTTTTGGTTTATTGAACCATTTATCAACAAATAGTAAAAAAATACCGCCAACAAGTAAAGTAATGGCCACAACCATAACATTTTCGAGCATCGAATCAATGAAATCTCCTAATAAAAAGCCTAATATCATTGCAGGAATAAAAGCGATAAATAATTTGTAATAGAAATTTATGGTTTGAAAAAAGCGTTTCCAGTACAAAATAATTACCGAAAGTATAGCTCCAAATTGTATGTTTACAGTAAAAGCTTTTAAGAAGTCAGTGCTTTCCATGCCCAAAATTTTCTCAGTAATAATCATGTGTCCTGTAGAAGAAATAGGCAAAAACTCAGTAATGCCCTCTACGATGGCAATTATAATTGCTTGAAATATAGTCATAATAAGGAATTCTTGGTAAGGAGAAGAATTAATCTTTTGGTTTAACCATAATTGCAAAAACTTCAATTACAAAACCTATAATTAAAAGAATAGGAGCAAGTGTTAAACGTTGGAAATCAAAAATTTTATCGCTAAATACGTTTGGGTCTTCTGAACCACCACCTATCATTAGAATGTAGCCTAATAATAAGAACCCTAAGCCAATAAGCAATAAGCGATAGTTTTCTTTTCCGAAAGCAAATTCAAGTCCTTGGTGCTCAGCAGCATTCCCTTTGTTAGTAGAACCAACGGTGGTTTTTGCTTGGGTTGTGTTTTGCTTGTTTGTGGTAATTATTTTTTTAGTATTCTGTGCCATGATTATTTTTTTTACAAAATTAAATAAATTAATAATACAAATTAAGATTTAAAATTAATTACTTGAATTTTTAGGACTTATAAGTACTCCAAGTACTCTAAGTACTTTAGGCACTAATAATACAAACTATCAGTTTTCATGTTCAAATATTTACGAACAGATAAAAAGGTGGAAATCCATGAAAATAATATTCCTAAGATAAGTACAATTACAAATACAATTAAATATAAATCAATCTCTTGAACATTTACCAATTCGGGAAAATTTTGCTGGGCAGCATACAAAACGCCTGATAAAAAAGCAATAGCTATCAAAGCTCCATATATACCGCTTACTATTCCTTTTAATAAAAATGGTTTCCTTATAAAATGTTGGGTAGCACCTACCAATTGCATGGTTTTTATTAAAAATCGATTGGAATATACTGATAGTCTTATGGTGTTGTTAATTAATGCGATAGCAATAATGAGCAATAAAGAACTAAATGATAAAAAAACTAAACTTATTTTCCGAATGTTTTCGTTTACCAATTGCACCAACGATTTTTGATAATAAACTTCTTTAACGATTTCGTTTTTTAGTATTTGTTTTTCGATAATTTTTAAGCTGTCGTTATTGGCATAAGCTGCATTTAAACGAACGTCAATTTGAGCTGTTAGTGGATTAGTGCCAAGAAAGCTCACAAAATCTTCACCTAAGTTTCTCGAAACGTTTTTGGCTGCTTGTTCTTTGGTAATATATTCGGTTGATTTAGAAAAAGTACTGGCATCTAATGATTTTTGAAAACGAATAATATCGGCTTCTTTAGCAGCTTCTTTCATAAATATCGAAAAACCAATGTTTTCCTTTACTTGATTGGATATTTTTTGAGCGTGCATTACTATTAATCCCAACAAACCAAGCATAAATAATACCAACGAAATACTTACAACTGTAGTGATGTAAGAACTTTTTAGTCGGCGTTTGTTATATTTTTCTTCTTGTTTCGACATAAGTGTGTTTCAGACTGCTAAATTAATAAATTTTTCTAATTCAAATGGTTCAATAATATTGTTTAAAAGAATTTGTAAATTTAGTGTTTAAAAAATAATTTTTGACTAATTTTATCGAGGCATTTTAAACACTCAAATCATACAATTTTATTGATGGTTTATTTTTTGTATAAAAAGATTTAAAGTTTATGGATAAGGCTATTATCATTGAAAACATTTCTCGTCAACTCGATTTAATTCATGAGCAAAACAATAATATCAGGGTTTGTAACGGAAAAATCCCACAAATTGATATAGATATTATAAAAGCTAATATTCGTAAACTTTATGAGCAATATTGCGAGTTAGAAAAAGCAAATTTAGTTTTAACTGTTGATAAAATTAAGGCAAAAGAAAATTTAACAAGTATTAATGAACCCAAAATTGCTGATGAAAAACTAATGGAAGTAGTAAGCAAAATCCGCGAAGTAAAAGAAATAATTGCTGAAAAGCCTCAAGCTTCTGTTGTTCACGAACCCAATGAAATCGTTATTGAAAAGGAAACCAAAGCAATAATAGAAGAAAACCCCGTAATGGATACTCCGCAAGTTGCTAAAAATGAAACCAAACACGATTTATTTGCAAATACCGAAGCTACAACTATTGCTGATAAATATAAAAATGATACCAAATCGTTGAATGAAAAAATCCAAACACACACACACGAAAAAAGTATAAGTTCAAGAATGCAACGCAATGCTATAAAAGACTTAAAATCAGCTATTGGTATCAACGAAAAGTTTCTTTTTATCAATGAATTGTTTAAAGGAAATATGAGAGAATACAACGATTCGATTATAAAATTAAACGATTTTAATTCGCTTACAGAAGCTCAAAATTTTCTTGCCGAATTGAAAGAAAAACATAAATGGGATGATGAAATGCATGCTTACTCAACTATAAAAGACTTTGTTGAAAGAAAATATTTGTAATAAGTAATAGTTAAAATGTCTGAAGGGAAACTATTTATTTTTTCGGCACCTTCGGGAGCTGGCAAAACAACCATTGTAAAACAATTGTTGGTTCATAATCCACTACTCGAATTTTCTATTTCTGCTACCAGCCGTACAATGCGCGAAGGCGAAGAAAATGGGAAAGATTACTATTTTTTGTCAGCCGACGAGTTCCGTAATAAAATTGAGAACAACGAATTTCTTGAATGGGAAGAAGTGTATGATAATCAATACTATGGAACTTTAAAATCGGAATTGGAAAGAATATGGGCTAAAGCTCATCATGTTGTTTTTGATGTGGATGTAGTTGGAGGACTGAATATTAAAAATGCTTATTCCGAAAGAGCTTTATCAGTTTTTGTGATGCCACCTACACCCGAAACGCTGAAAGACAGATTGCAAAACAGATGTACTGAAACAGAAGAAAGTATCAAAAAACGCTTAGATAAAGCTCACTGGGAACTTGGTTTTGCTGATAAATTTGATGTTGTTTTAATTAATGATAATTTAGAAGATTCTGTAGTAAAAGCTATTGAAATTGTTGAAAATTTTATACAAAAATGATAATCAATTCATTACTTTCTTTAATTTATCTTATTGCTAAGTTTTGTACTAAGCATAAATTGACCTTAAACTTATAGTCCTTATTTTGTAATTTTTGATGAAACGAAATATTTGAGAATAAACCAGTTGTAGTAATTATTTAAAATCACATGACATACATATTTATAGGAGTATTCATAATTATATATATATACGGGCTTTTAAGCTGGGACAAGAAAGTTAGATGGCGATTAAAGCCCAAAATTTCGAAAGCAATAAAATATTTGCATTTCGCAACACTTTTAGTATGCCTAACAGTTCTTTTTCTGTACTCTAATTTCAACTTGGGACTTCGAGGATTATGGACTACAAGAGTTTTTATTATTGTAACTCTTTTAACTGGCATTTTTTTTATTATTATTTCCGATAAGACAATTAATAGTAAATTAGAAAGAATTTACTTTGAAGTTTTTTCGTATTTACCTATTATAACGGGATTTTTTTTATATATACCATTTTTAGGTATTGTCCTAACCGTTTCATTATTTGGTCAATTGACATCGCCTGCCGATAAAATTTATTACGATGATAAAGCGATAAGAGTTCAATCTTCGTTTGTTGGTATTTTAGGACCACCAGTAATTGATATTTTTCAGAAAAAAGGAATATTAGAAAAACACATTTATCATACGAATTTTTCTACCTATGATATTGACTCCTTGCAAATTCATTATGACAGTGATTCTACAAGAATTGTTTTTTATAGCTCATCTGAATTTCAAGACAACAAGAAAGTAATATGTTTAGATAAAGTGAATTAATTAGTTTTTATAAATAATGCAGAAAAAAACAGGTTTATACTTTGGTTCTTTCAACCCCATTCATATCGGGCATTTGATAATTGCAAATCAAATGCTTGCCAATTCTGATATGGATGAAATATGGTTTGTTATATCGCCCCAAAATCCGCTAAAAGAAAAAACAAGTTTGTTGGAAGACCATCATCGCTTAGTGCTGGTAAAAATAGCTATTGACGATAATCCTCATTTTCGTGCTTGTGATATTGAATTTAAACTTCTGCAACCTTCTTACACCATGCACACCTTGGTGCACTTAGAAGGATTATATCCTAATCGTTTGTTTTGCTTGATAATAGGCTCTGATAACCTAAGCAGTTTTAATAAATGGTTTAATTATGAGGGAATACTCAATCGCTACCAGTTATATGTATATCCTCGTCCAGGTTTTGATGGCGGTAAGTTTGCCCATCATCCTTCGGTAAAATGGGTACAATCGCCATTGATGGAGGTTTCTTCAAGCTACATTCGCAATGCGATACAAAATGGCAAATCTGTAAAATATTTACTTCCCGATAAAGTGCTCACTTACATCGAAGAAATGCACTTTTACGAAAAATAATATCAATGGTAAAAATAGGGAACATTATCATTCCAAACTTTCCGCTTTTGCTTGCTCCTATGGAGGATATTACCGATCCGCCATTCAGGGTTTTGTGCAAACGTTTTGGAGCTGATATTATGATTACCGAATTTATTTCTTCGGAAGGTTTGATACGCGATGTTACCAAAAGTATGGAAAAACTTGATTTTGACGAAGCGGAAAGACCTGTTGGCATTCAGATTTTTGGGCATAACATAGATGCTATGTGCCGTGCAACGGAAGTTGCAACAGAAGCTAATCCCGATTTTATTGACATCAACTGGGGCTGTCCTGTTAAAAAAGTAGCTTCAAAAGGTGCTGGTTCAGGCATTTTAAATGATATTCCTAAAATGGTAAAAATTACTGAAGCTATAGTAAAGTCAACACATTTACCCGTTACTGTAAAAACACGTTTAGGCTGGGACGAGCATAGCAAACCAATTGTTGAAATAGCCGAACAATTGCAAGATGTTGGCATACAAGCTATCAGTATTCATGGGAGAACCAAAGCACAATTATACCATGGCGAAGCCGATTGGACGTTGATTGGCGAAGTAAAAAACAATCCTCGCATGAAAATTCCTGTTTTTGGCAATGGCGATATTGATAGTCCTCAAAAAGCCAAAGAAATGCTAAAATATGGTACCGATGGCTTGATGATTGGCAGAGCGACTATAGGAAATCCTTGGATTTTTAGAGAAATAAAACATTTTTTTGAAACAGGAAATATTCTGCCACCACCAAGTATGAGCGAAAAAGTAGCTATTTGTAAAGAACATATTATCAAATCAATAGAATGGAAAGGCGAAAAAGTAGGCATTGCCGAAATGCGAAAACATTATTCGGGTTATTTTAAAAACATCCCTGATTTTAAACCTTACCGAATTAAATTAGTAACTAGCACTTCGATAGAAGAAATTTTTAAAACGCTGGAAAGTATTAAAATATGGGAGTTTAAATAAGCCCAAAACAAGTTTATTAGGTTTTTTTAAGGAAAGTAATAAAAAACGCTAAGAAACCGAAGATTTATCAATAATATGCTGAAATTCTTGCTTGTAATTACTTCCAATAGGTAGTTTTTCATCTTTTATTTCTACCATATTTCCCTCAATAGATTTTATTT
>CAYTJB010000135.1:0-3327 GCA_964437995.1 uncultured Bacteroides sp.
TGACCCACTGATAGATTCTTCAAATATGAATCCTGATTTTTGGATAAAATTAGCAGGAATTATTGAAGAGAAATACGAAAACTACGATGGTTTTGTAGTATTGCATGGCACTGATACCATGTCGTTTACAGCATCGGTATTGAGCTTTATGTTAGAAAATCTAAACAAACCTGTTATTTTAACAGGTTCTCAAATACCTTTAGGCGTAGTTAGAACTGATGGACGCGACAATATTATTAATTCTATTGAAATAGCTGCTGCTAAAATTGAAAATACACCTATCGTTCCTGAAGTATGTATTTGTTTTGAAAACAAACTTTTTAGAGGCAATCGTACTAATAAATTTAATGCCGAAAACTTTGAAGCATTTGTTTCGGGCAATTATCCTACATTAGCAAAAGTTGGTGTACAAATCAGGTATAAAAATCATTTAATTTTAAAGCCAAATTTTAAGAAATTAAAAGTACATTATACTTTAAATCAAAATGTTACTATATTAAAACTGTTCCCTGGTATTTCAGAAAACGTTGTAAAAAGCATACTTTCCATACAAGGTTTAAAAGCTGTGGTAATGGAAACTTACGGTTCAGGCAATGCACCTACCGATAAATGGTTTATCGAAGCACTCGAAGAAGCCATAAAAAAAGACATTGTTATATTAAATGTAACACAATGTAAATCGGGCAGTGTTGAAATTGGAAAATACGAAACCAGTGTTGACTTAGGCAGAATAGGAGTAATAGGCGGTTACGATATTACTACCGAATCGGCAATAGCAAAGCTGATGTTTTTATTGGGCAGAAATTTGCAAAGCGAAGAATTAAAAAAATATTTACAAATCTCATTAAGAGGAGAATTAACAAATTAAAGCAAAAGAGGAAAATTTATTATTTGTAAAGCATATTTTTATTGTAATTTAGCCGTTTGATTTTTGTTTATTTGAAGTAATAAAAGGATAGGTGGCCGAGTGGTCGAAGGCGCACGCCTGGAAAGTGTGTATACGCCAAAAGCGTATCGTGGGTTCGAATCCCACCCTCTCCGCAAAAACAAAAATCAAAAACATCAACAATGAAACAATTATTTACTTCGTTCATAATAGCAGTAATACTACATTTCGGTATAACCAATACTGTATTTGCTCAAAAAGAATTGAATGCAGGTACTACCGAAGCTAATGTACAATTAACAGAGGATACCATTGCTTCATACTCAGAACCGAACGAAGTAATTGAAGCAAACAAATCCTTCCATCAGGTATTAAAAGAAAAATTTATTGAAGGAGACCCAATGTGGATGACTCCTATTTTATTGGTTTTTATATTAGGTCTTGCCTTTGTAATCGAAAGAATTATCTATTTAAACTTATCTACAACCAATGCTGAAAAATTATTAAATAGCATCGAAACTTCATTGGCTTCAGGTAATATTACCACAGCAAAAGAAATCTGCAAAAACACACGAGGTCCATTAGCAAGTATTTTCTATCAAGGAATAGAAAGATACGAAGAAGGTATTGATATTGTTGAAAAATCTATTGTTGCTTATGGTAGTGTAATGATGGCTCGATTAGAGAAAAATCTTTCTTGGATTGGATTATTTATTGCGTTGGCTCCTATGCTTGGATTTTTAGGTACAGTTGTTGGGATGGTTCAAGCTTTTGATGCAATAGAAAAAGCAGGTGATATTTCGTCAACAATAGTAGCTGGAGGTATGAAAGTGGCACTGCTAACAACCGTATTTGGCTTAATTGTTGCCATCGTTTTACAGGTTTTTTTCAACTACTTAGTAGCAAAAATCGAAAGTTTAGTAAATACCATGGAAGATGCTACTATTACTTTCATTGATATTCTTGTAAAGCACAGCAATAGAAAATAATTTTAGGTGTAATATTATGGAAATATTTATTAATATTGGGCTAATAGTATTATATTTTTTATTAGCAATCGCTTTAATCTCATTGCTCATCTTTTCCTTTAAATTTTTGATAAGCAATATAGGCAAATCAAAAACTATATTTATTGGAATTGGAGGATTTGTTATTTTGTTTTTCGTTTCTTTTCTACTCTCTTCTTCAACAGATGTAAATCTAAGTTTTTTTGAGAAAACTGCTACCAATCCCAATTTGTCTAAGATTATTGGGAGTGGACTTATTTTTTCTTATTTAATATCTTTCGCAGTAATTGTTAGTTTGATATATGCTGCAATTTCAAAGAAGTTGAAATAACTTGAATGTATGGCACGGAAAATCCCAGAAATAAATTCAGGATCAATGGCAGATATTTCGTTCTTGCTACTTACCTTTTTTTTGCTAACATCTTCTATAAATTCAAATATGGGTATTTCAAGAAAACTACCCCCATATATCAGCTCAACTGCAAAACCATCAGAAATCAAAAAACGAAATATTATTGCTGTTTTTGTTAATGCCAACGACCAAATATTTGTCAATGATAATTTAACAGACATTTATAAACTTAAAACAAAAACAATTGATTTAATATTAAATACTGCAAACAACCCTAATTTACCTGAAAAATCAATCAAATATATTGATTTAATTGGCAATATTGAGGTTTCAAACGCAATTATTTCAATACAAAACAATAGAAATACTTCTTATGAAATATATGTTCAGGTTCAAAATGAATTAACGGCGGCAGTTAATAAACTTAGAAATCAATTATCAAAAGAAAAATTTGCTACATCTTTTGAAAATTTAAAAAGCGAAACAAAACGCGAAGCCATTCAAAAAGCAATACCTGTAAACATTTCTGAAGCAGAACCTAACAACTTAGGAGAACCAAAATAATGGCACGATTTAAAAAGAATATAAAAAAAGAAGTTCCTGCAATTAACACAGGGTCAATGTCTGACATTATTTTTATGTTTTTATTCTTTTTTATGGTAATTACCAATATGAAAGAATCAACCTTATTTGTAAAAGTAGTACCTCCTCAAGCTAATGAGATTCAAAAACTTGAAAAAAAATCGCTTTCCAGTACAATTTATGTAGGTCAGCCTATTAACACAGCAATTTACGGAACAGAACCACGCATTCAGCTTAACGACCAATTATCAGAAATTTCTGATATTCAAAAATTTATAGAAAAAGAAAGAGCTGCAAGACCCGAAAGTAAACGTTCGCTATTAAATACAACGCTTAAGGTTGATGGCAATGTAAAGATGGGTATTATTACTGATATAAAGCAAGAACTTAGAAAAGCAGATGCCTTAAAAATCACTTACGCTACACGCAAAGGGAAAAAGAAGGAGTAATGTTTTAAAAGGAATTAATCTGATTTTCTTTCTCTTTTTTACTCTTTTCAG
>CAYTJB010000135.1:3337-7240 GCA_964437995.1 uncultured Bacteroides sp.
TTTTCAGTTTTGTAAATACTTATAATTAAAACAATAGTAAAAACAAAACTGCCAATTATTAATAAGTAATTATCTCCCACACTCCCAACCGAATCAATATCTGTTTGTATAATTTTTTTATTGTTAAAAAAAGAAACAATTACCGCAAAAGCATTGTTAAAAAAATGTGCAGCAATAGGAACCCATAAATTTCTGCTGAAATAAAACATATATCCAAGTAACAAGCCTAAAACCATACGAGGAATAAATCCAAAAAACTGTAAGTGTATAGCACTGAATAAGAAAGCGGAAACAATAATTGCTATATGTGCATTCCCAAACCATTCCTTAAATTGTTTTTGCAACACACCTCTAAACAAAAATTCTTCGCCAATAGCTGGCAGCACTGCAATCATCAGCAAATTTAACATAAGTCCCTGAAAACTTGTTACATTTAAAAATGCTTTTGTGAAAACTTCGGCACTATCTTCCGACTTACGCATCCATTCTTCAATTCCAGCTAAAGCCGAAGGTAAATGCATTGTTTCATTTATGCTTATCAACCAATTAATTAAAGGCATGGATACAATAATTATCATTATACCTGCAAACAAATTGTAAAAATTAGGTATGTACCTAATTTTTAAATATTTTGCAATATTCCCTTTTACTAATAAAGCAAACAAAATAGGAGGAATAATAAACATTCCAATTTGATTAACAATTTGTAAGTATTTAAAAAAGTTAATATTAGCATTTATATTTAAGTTAATATTTCCTGTAAAAGCCGTTATTGCATCACTTCCCCAAAAGGGCAAAGCAATTACTATTCCTAATAAATTTAATATAAATACGCTGATAATGATAATAACCAGCAAACTAATAAGTTTTAAAATTGTAGAAAAATCTTTTAAAAATGGTTCTTTATTCATAAAAATGTTTTTATACCGAAATGAAATATGTAATAGTCAAAAAAAGGCTGGACTAAACATATTGTCTATCGGTATTTACCACTGCAAAATTATAAAATAATCCTTTGGATTATTTTATAATTTTGCAGTGGTATAACTTTCTGTTTTTTACAAAAAAAATAACAGTATGAATGTATTATCCATACTGTTATTGTATAATATTTTGTAATCAGAAAGTATAAAATCCTAAAAACTAAGTTTTATTTTTTATCAAATGTTTCGTCAGAAACAGTAAGTTTTTTTCTTCCTTTTGCTCTACGTGCCGATAATACTCTACGTCCATTGGCAGTTGACATTCTTTCTCTGAAACCGTGTTTGTTTTTTCTCTTTCTTACTGATGGTTGAAATGTTCTTTTCATTGCTCTAAATTTTAAAGGACTGCAAAAGTAGTATTTTTTTTGAAACCAACAAAATATTTTTTCAACTATTTATAAAAAAACAAAGGCAGCCCAAAAGCTGCCTTTGCATATAGGTATAATAACTACTATTTATTTACAATCATCTTCTTCACAAGGCGTTTGCCTTTGAATTCGATAGCATAATAATAAATACCAGCTGCGAGATCTTTTACGTTTAAGTCAATTAAATGTTTACCTGCATCTACTTTTTCGTTGATTGAATAAACGTTTTGACCATACAAGTTCACAATATCAAATTTAACATTACCGGCAGTTGGTAAGCTGTATTCAATATTTGTCAACCCTGTGGTTGGATTTGGCATATTCTGACCTAACCATAAATCATTTGCATCAAAGTCATTTATACCAACACCAAGAGCAATTAATTTATAATTAGGAGTACCAGAGCAAGTTGCACCCACTCCATTTACAACTAAAATACCATTTGTTGCCGCACCAGCTCCAAATGTTATAGTGATAGTAGATGTACCTTGTCCAGTTATTGTTATACCAGTACTTGGATAATATACCCAGTTGTATGAAGTAGCACCAGCTATAGTAGCAACACTATAAGTTTGAGTAGATCCTGGCAATACAGAAGCCGGACCAGTTATAGTACCTGCTGCAGATACCGTATTACAAATAGTAACTGATTTACACAAAGTATCATTTAATCTATAAGCATCTGTGGCTAATGAAGTATAGGCACATAAATTAAATGAGGTACCCGCTGAAGGTAAAAGCAAATTAGTTGGGAATGTATAATATATAGTAGATGCACCAGGAGCTAAACTACCAGTCCATGTTCCGTTAACAAAAGGCTGTACAGAACTACCAGAACGTGCAAACGTTACAGGAATAGAAGTTTGCGTTGTAGAACCGTAGTTTTTAATTACAACTATAACTACGGAACTTCCTCCTTGACTTACAGAAACATTAGGTTGGAGTATTTGAGTAACACCTACATCATTTGCAGCTGGACTTACAGTTACATGTTTGCAAGTATCATCATTTTGGGTATAAAAATCACCAATAACTGCTGTCCAAGCACATATATTATAAGCTTGCGTGCCTACTTGGAAAGTTTGAGTAAATGTATAATTGGCAATTGCTCCAGGAGCCAGAGGTACAGCAATTGTTTCTCCTACAATAGTTCCTGTACCTACTTGATATTTCACAGGTATATTAGTTAATGTGTTTGTACCAAAGTTTCTAACAGTTATATTAACAGTAACTTGGTCGCCAACCAATGAAGTAGATGTTGGAGTATTAATTGCTGTTACGCCTGCATCGTTAGGAATTTGAGCTAAGGTTAATTCAAAGTCGTCAATTGCCCAACCTTTCATAGTAGTTGTACTTGTACCTGAAGTAAATATATACCTAAATTGAACCGTGTTACCAAGATTACCAAGTGTAACTAAATCTTTAACACAGTATTTAAAAAGTTTCCAAGTGGTATCAATGCCTGTCCAACCAGTAGAAGTATTATACCAGTTAGTAGAAGAATCGCCTAATAAAGTCCAAACATTGTTGTTGTTCTTATATTCAATACGTCCTGTTGTGCCAGTACCAAATTGACGCCATTGCCAAAATTTTAAGGTATCGGGTTGCATTGTAATAATATCAAATACTGGAGTGTATAGAATACTCGTGTTGCTTACTGGATAATTTGCACTTAAATCAGTTACCCAAGCATTAACAGGACTTGGAGCTGTATTAAGCGAAGGATGTATAGAAGTAGGTATACCTTGAGCCCATAAGTTAGTTACAACCGATCCATTTACAGTATCCGTTGGGAACCAGTATTTATTAACCTCAAAGTTATCAGCGTAAGGCGGAGTAGTTGAGTATTCTTTAAATACTTTAACAGTAGCTGTATCGTTATTGTAATTAGTATCACCAGCTATTCCACTTGTGTATGCAACAATATTATTAAACCCATAAACTAACGAAACAGGTTGGTTATAATTTGTATCAATTTCAAGTGACTGCAAAGCAGGTGTTTTTGACCATGGTAGTTGGACAACCGTACCTCCATTTATAGTATAATTAACAGTAGCACTTGCCAACGTATCACTTCCGTAGTTACGAACATTGAACCAAGTAGATATTGGATTAACCGTAGTGTATGGTATAAATGCACCTATACCTATCTTACTTATACCACCATCGTGTGGTATAGGAGGTATAATCCTTACAGTATAATCTTCTGTTTCACCCCAACCATAAGTACCACAGGGAGTTGTGGTAGTTGCATTACCAGATTCTCTCACCACAACACGCATTCTTGTTAAACCAGGAATAGCTGTATATGGAACTGTAACATTTCCTATAATTGTACTAATTGTTGTTGCATCATAATTACCACCAAAAACTAATTCATCAGGTAAATCCCAGTTTCCATTGCGATTATAATCAATAAAAACATTACAATATCCTGTGTAATTGAAAGATCCTCCCCAGATAACACTTAATGATATTGGATACGTCATACCTGGCTGCACTGTTGCACGTAAGTTAACAGAATCTGTATAATTATTATACATTTGAGTAGC
>CAYTJB010000135.1:7250-8089 GCA_964437995.1 uncultured Bacteroides sp.
ATATTGGATTAACTGTAGTGTATGGTACAAAATTACCTATACCTATCTTTGTAATACCACCATCATGTGGAATAGGAGGAATAATCCTTACAGTATAATCTTCTGTTTCACCATAACTATATGTTCCACAAGGAGGTGCCACATCAAACTCATCTGCAACAACTCTCATTCTGGTTAATCCAGGAACTGCAGTATAAGGAACATTCACTATACCTGTAACGGTTGAAAGGGTGCCTCCATCATAAGGTGCAGTAAATACTAATTCATCAGGTAAATCCCAATTTCCATTACGGTTATAATCAATATAAACCTTAGCTGTTCCAGACCATGTACCACTTGTAAAAACAAAACTTAAAGAAATCGGATAAGTCATACCTGGTTGAATTTGGCCTGGCGTTAAAGCAGTATAATCATTATACAATTGTCCCGCTGTTGGATTGTTCAATACTGGTAATGGATTACCATTATTAATACCAGCAAATGTTACATTACCTATATCGTCATCTGCAGGATTAGTCGCAGTGGATATACAATAAGAAGGTGGTAAATTAATTACTGTTTTCTTAGTAGTATCATTTTGAGGAGTAGGATCACCTGTTAAGGTTGTCCATGCTACAATGTTAAATGTATCCGGCTGATTATTAGAACTTAAATCTAATGGTTGAGTAAATGTACATGTATAAGTACCAGCAGCAAGAGGAGTTGATAGCGTGAAAGGTTCTGTAACTACAGCATTATTATCTACTTTATAGCTTACAGAGAAATTACTAATAGGCTGAGAACCATAGTTTCTAACAACTACCCTAACAGTATCGTGATTAGATAAGTTAACACCTGTA
>CAYTJB010000136.1:0-2295 GCA_964437995.1 uncultured Bacteroides sp.
TAATTGCAAAAGTTACATCATTTTGATGCTTTTTAATAACATCTCTATATGCAGAATCTAACATCTTTTTACACCCAGTACACCATGATGCCCAAAAAATGATACATGTAACTCTCTTTTTTGATACAAGCTCATCCATATTCTTGGAAGAAAATTTTTGAATTTTTATTTTTGTATAATAATCAACGCTATCTATTTTACCTATATCTTTTTTGTTGAATTCAGAAAATTCTTTTACGTAAAGCGTATCTTTTTTATCTGTTGAAGAATACGTAATATTGATTTTACTATTAGTATTGGTTTCTTTTACGCTTGAGTTGGCGCAAGCAAACAATAAAGAAATCGGAAGTAGAACTAAAAATAGTTTTTTCATCTAAGATGTCGTATAAATTATAACTTTCTATTTCTATATATATTCTCTTTCAGTGCATTGTGTCTTTTATTTCTCAATTTTTAGATAAAAACTCATTTACATCATAATAATCTGTATCTTTGAATATTAGATTTTTATTTTTATCTAAAAGAATAGTAAAAGGAACTCTTATCTTAAATGTTTTTTCTGGAAATTGGTCTTTTAAATAATTTTCAAATACTTTCCAATCATCATTCTCATTTTCTGAATTATACATATCTCTATCTAAGATATATGTTTGTATGAAATATTTTAATTTAAACAGTTCTTTTTGATGCTCTTTCAACTCATTAGATATAGAAATAATAGCAAATGTTGTATTTTCCCTATGTTCTTCAATTACACTTCTAAAAGCAGAATCTAACATCCACTTACACCCTTTACACCATGGTGCCCAAAATATAAAACATGTGTATTTGTTTTTTGAAATAAGTTCATCAAAATTATCACTCGAAAACTTTTGCACTTTAATTTTAGAATAATAATCAACACTATCTATTTTACCTATATTTTTTTTGTTGAATTCGGAAAATTCTTTTACGTAAGCCGTATCATTTTTATCTGTTGAAGAATACGTAATATTGATTTTACTATTAGTATTGGTTTCTTTTACGCTTGAATTGGCACAAGCAAGCAATAAAAAAATCGGAAGCAGAACTAAATTTATTTTTTTCATAATGTAATTTTATAATTTATTCTTTTAATTCATTATTTTTAAAAGAGGAAAGCGTATATGTGCCTTCCTCTTTTAGTACCTAATTTATTAGTGAACGCCTAAATTAATAATTGTTATTTCCCTGGTAAGGAATGTGTTCTTTTTCTATTAGAATTAAAAAAAACAATCCTATCTGATTTTCTAAAACTCTAAATAGTTATTTTTAATTTCTAACTAAGAAGACTTTATTTTACTAATTCTTTTTTTATAGAAGCTAATAGCACCATATACAAAAATTAAAATCAAAATAATTTTCCATCTATCAGGTTTTTTTATAACTTCATAAATGAGGTAAATTATGTAACCACAAGCGAAAGAAAAAAGAATTATATTTAAAATTTTGTTTTGCTTTACACTTTCTTTTTTAAAAATAGTATATTTTAATACGGCTATAGCCAAAACAACACCGATTACAAAAATCCATTCCATAATATATTTTTTTAGTGAAAAATTTGATTATTTATACATTAGCATTCTTAACATCCAGGTGGTGGGTTTTCGCATCCACACAAACAAGCATAACAACAAATTACAAAAAGAGGAGGTATTTCTGCCAAAGTACCACAAACTACACAACAAGCAATGTAACCTAATCCGCAACCGAAACCACTACGAGCACTAGCACTAGCACTACTATAATTACCATTAGCAGAACCTCCTCTGCACATCATATAATCACGAAAATAAGACAATTCTGTAGGGTATTTTCTAAAATACTCAAGTCTTGAATTTAAAGTATTTAAACTTTCTTGTAAAGGCTTATTACATTCTATACATCCATAGTTTTCAATTTCTATATTGTATTTATAAATTAACCTTGCGCTAGCAGTTTTAACTTTTAATGCTTTGGTTAAATACTCTTCATTGCTCATTTTTATAGCAGTCAAAAACTTATCTTTATTTTCTTCTGTATATGTTGTAATATCATAGTTTGAAGCTATTAAATTTGCAAAAACTTCTGTATTAATTTCAACAATAGTATGCCAATCTATATCGTTTAATATTGCTCTAAACTTTTCTTCATCGTTGTTTTTTGTTGTTTTTTTCTTGATAATTGACGAACCAGTATTGGTTGAATTTTCTTTTGTACAAGAGTAAAATATTACTCCTGATAGTAATAGCAAACTTGCTATTATTAAACTCGTTTTTTTCATAGATTATTTGATTT
>CAYTJB010000136.1:2305-8040 GCA_964437995.1 uncultured Bacteroides sp.
AAAAATATTTATAAATTTAATATTATTTTAGTATTCCTTTTAATTCCCTTTTTCGCTTTTTAGGCAAGTAAGTACAGATTGTTTTATTAAAGGGTAATTTACAATCTACGGTTGTACTTCGGTTTGCTGTTTTTTTTCTATTTGAATTATGGCTACAACGGTTTAAAGTTGCAGCCATAACTCGGCGGAAATAATACAAACCAGTTAGTACATCAAAAATTAAAATTAGCTTCTCAAAGACTTGTATTGGCTTTCTGTTATTGGCATTGTAAGTAAAAAGAGAAAATCCATGAATTACAAGCAAAAGATTGCTTAATTTAGTTAGTGTTGCCCGGTTTAATAAGAATACAATATTACAATAATTTTTAAACATGTATGTAGATTTCAGGAAATAAAAAAAGCGTGAGGTAGTTGCTTTCTCTTTGTTTTCTGAGGTTCGTCCAAACCCTGTACCACAAAAAGTAAAGCAACGCTCACGCCTAAGCAGTGAGCGTTTGCTTACTTTCCCTTGGTACTTTTCGAAATTTGGACGATTTCAGAAAACGGGAAAACGTTAGCTAAACGCTATATCATTATATTTTTAAGCCAGTTATGTCATTTTTTTAATTTTGTATTAGTGTTATTTTAATAACGATGTAAAATTAAAATTATTTTTGAGAATACAAGTATTAAAAAAAATTAATCATATATTTTTAGTTTTTATATCTTTGTGCTAATTATTCGATAAAGTTACTAATACTAAATTACATTAAGATGAAGCAAATACGAATGATTGTGCAGTTATTTATGATAATAACAGCTATTTTAGCGACAAAAGATATAAACGCCCAACGAAGCTTTGGAAGCAGAATATTTGCTGGTGGCAACGTTGGATTACAGTTTGGTTCAGTTACTTTGATTGATATATCGCCCATGATAGGTTATCGCTTAACAGAAAATATTGACGTTGGGATAACTTTTACCTATAAATATTATAATTACAAAGATTATTATTATTATAGTAATACAAATCAGTATTTTGATTTAAAAACCAATATTTTTGGAGGTGGAGTATTTGGCAGATACCATTTTACCGAAAATTTATTTGCTCATGCAGAAGTTGAATATCTCGATTTTTCAATTGATACCTATTCTATATACAACAACGGTTTGGTAAAAGAAAAAGAAAAAATTGGGATAACAAGCATTTTTATTGGCGGTGGCTACAAGCAAGCATTAGGAGAAAATGCTTTTTTAACCTTATTATTATTATATAACTTGAATGAAACTACGAATTCTCCATACACTAATCCTGTTATTAGGGTTGGGTTTGGAATAGGATTTTAAACAATAAACAGTAAATAATTAACCAATATGAACAATCAATTAACAAAACTACAGCCAGAAAAAATCTGGTATTATTTTAATGAAATTCTTCAAGTTCCTCGTCCTTCAAAGAAAGAAGAAAAAATTGCAGCGTATTTAATGAACTTTGCAAAAACACATCATTTAGAAGCTAAACAAGATGAAATTGGCAATGTTTTGATTTCAAAACCAGCAACTAAAAGTTTTGAAGCGTTACAAACCGTTGTTTTACAAAGCCATTTGGATATGGTTTGTGAAAAAAATAGTGATAAAACTCACAATTTTGATACCGACCCTATCGAAGCCCGAATTGAAGGCGAATGGATTAAAGCCAATGGCACTACTTTGGGTGGTGATGATGGTATTGGTATAGCTGCATCACTTGCTATTCTTGCATCAAATGATATTGAACACGGTGCTATTGAATGCTTATTTACTGTTGACGAAGAAACCGGTTTATCGGGTGCTTTTGCATTAAGTACTGACTTGTTAAAAGGCAAGATACTATTAAACCTTGATTCGGAAGACGAAGGCGAAATATTTATTGGTTGTGCTGGTGGAAAAGATACCGTTGCAGAACTCTCATACACAACAATTCCTACTCCCGAAAACAATACAGCTTTTATGGTTAAAATTTCAGGTTTAACCGGTGGGCATTCAGGCGATGATATTAACAAAGGCTTAGGCAATGCTAATAAATTGCTTAATAGATTTTTGTGGGAAACTAACAATAAACATACTATTCATTTAGTAGAAATAAATGGTGGAAACCTTAGAAATGCAATACCAAGAGAAGCTTATGCTGTTTTTACGGTTGCTAAAGATAAAGCAACAGCTGTATTAGCTGATGCAAAAAAACACAACGAAATTATCCGTTTTGAATACCGTTCTACTGAACCTGAACTTCAGTTTACTATTGAAAGCATTGAAACACCTAAAAATGTTATAGATAATGAAATTCAATCGAAACTTTTGAATGCTTTGTATGCTTGTCCTCATGGCGTTATAAGTATGTCGAGAGAAATACCAAATTTTGTTGAAACATCTACAAATTTGGCTTCTGTAAAGATGAAAGACAATAAGATTATAGTTACAACCAGTCAGCGTAGCTCTGTGGAATCGGCTAAAGAAGACATTTGCAATATGGTTGCCAGTGTTTTTGAGCTAATTGGAGCTAAAGTAACACAAGGTGATGGCTATCCCGGTTGGACGCCTAACCCAAATTCAGCAATTTTGGAAATTGCAAAAAAATCATACATCAAACTTTTCAAAAAAGAGCCAAAAGTGTTGGCAATTCATGCCGGTTTGGAATGTGGTTTGATTGGTGAAAAATACCCTGAAATGGACATGATTTCTTATGGACCTACTATTAAAGGAGCTCATTCGCCAGATGAAAGAATGAAAATTGATACTGTGCAGATGTTTTGGGATTTAACCTTGGATATTTTAAGAAATATTCCTAAAAAATAAACACAATTATTTGTTTTGCAATTTTTTAACAAGCTTTCGTTGTCAATTTTTTCAACGAAAGCTTTTTTTGTTGTAATTTTGCAAAATTATTTTAAAATTTGATTAACTTGAAAATGAACAGAATATTAATTAGCATACTCTTTTTTTTATTAGTAATATCATCTGTATTTGGGCAAATTCCTGCTGGATATTATGATGCTGCCGTAGGATTGTCGGGAGATAATTTAAGATCGGCATTAAAAACTATTACAAAAACAGGACATGTAAAATTATCATATACACCTGGCGTTTGGAATGCTTATTCATATACAGATGTAAGACCAGCACCTAACAATACGATAGTATGGGATATGTATTCGGATAGACCTGACAGCTTTCCTGCTTATACCTTTACTATTGTTACCAATCAATGCGGTACTGCAAGTGCAGAAGGAGATTGTTATTCTCGCGAACACAGCATGCCAAAATCATGGTGGGGCGGTTTTGATGATGCAGCTCATCCTCAATACACCGATTTACATCACTTATTCCCAGCCGACCAATATGTAAATGGTTATAAAAGTAATTATTCTATCGGACAAGTAGGCACTGCAACTTATACATCCAGTAATGGAAGTAAAAGAGGAGCTTGTTCATTCCCTGGTTATACAGGCATTGTGTTTGAACCTATTAATGAGTATAAAGGCGACCTTGCAAGAGCTTATTTGTACATGGCAACAAGATATATGGATAGTTTAAGTGCTTGGGTAAATAATTACCCTGCACCCGAATCGACAGCGGTAATTAATTCTTCGGGAAACAATTTTAAGCAATGGTTTATTGATATGTTACTTACATGGCACAATGCCGATACTGTAAGCAGTAAAGAAATAAACAGAAACAATGCTATTTATTACAATACGTCACAGCATAATAGAAATCCTTACGTTGATCATCCGGAGTATGTACAAGCTGTTTGGGGAAGTTTAAAACAAGAACCTACAAATCATGTTACTAACTTTACTGCCAGTAATACACTCCCCACAAGCAGTGCATTTACTTTAACATGGACAGATGCAACAGGAAGTGTTATACCCGATGGCTATCTGATACGTGCCAGTTCTGTTGGTTTTAGTAGCATTCAAGCTCCTACCGATAGTATTCCGGAAACTAACTCAAGTACTCAACTAAATGTTAGCTCTGGTTTGCAATCGGCAACTTTTACAGGTTTATCAACAAGCACTATTTACTATTTTAAAATATTTCCTTACACCAATAGTGGTACTAATATTAATTATAAAACAGATGGAAGTATACCAACAGCAACAGATACAACCACTATTTGGAAAGAGGATTTTGAAATTGGGTATAAACCTTTATATCCAACTGATACTATTACTTGTAGTATGGGTAATTGGATATTTTGGGATGCCATAATCGGAACTTCTACTTCCGATAGAAAAAACGGCTTACAAAGTGCAAGGTTAAGGTATGCAAATTTGCGTATGTATTTCGACAAAACAGGTGGTGCCGATACAGTAACAATTTATCATGCAAAATATGGAACTGATGTTAATGCAACATGGAGTCTTCAAATTTCAATAGATGGAGGCACTACATGGAACTATGTTGGCAATCCTGTTGTTTCAACAGATACTGTATTAACAGCTGCTGTTTTTGCTGTAAAACGAGACGGCAATGTTCGCTTTAATATAGAAACTACTTCAAATTATGATAGAATAAATATTGACGATATAACCATTACAAATTATATAGGCATTTCGCCTCCAGTTTTAACAGCAGATGCTTCAAATAACAATGTTGATAATAATATAGATATTACTTTTACTGATAATTCAGCTTGGCGTGCAGCGGTTACTGCTGTAAAAATAGGAAATACAGCTTTAACCCCAACTACCGATTACGTTTTTAGTGCTGGTAATTTACAGTTGAAACCATCGGGCGGAAATACACTACTAACAACATCAGGCTCAAAATCTATTACCATTGAAGCGTATGGATACTCCACAGATACTATAACACAGCTAATTAATGCAGGTGCACCTACGTCAAATTCAACCACTACTATTAGTTCAGCTTTGGCTATCAATTCATCGCGTACTATTACTTGCACAGCCAAAGACCAATATAATAATTTGGTTGCAGGCTATACGTTTAAATATGATGGAATTATAACTAACAATGATGCTACTACCACAGAATCGTACACTATTGATGGAACAGCTCGTACCACAAACGCAAGCAATATTAATGTTGCTACTACTACCAATGCAAGTGGTATTGCAAGTTTTACGGCTGCTATTCCTGCTACAGTTGATATGAATGATGGCATAAGCATTCAAGTACAATTAAGTGATGGCACAACTAATGTTGGTTCTACTTTTAGCTTTACTCAGTTAGCATCGCAAATAACGATAACAGGTATCGATCCAGCTTCTTCAAGCTTTGAGCAAAATAGTTCTAACAACGTTTTATACAGAATAAAAATAGACGTAGCTAATAATTCTGCAATATTAAATGGATTAACAGCTATAACCGGAGGCAATTATGTTGCTACTGATATTGCTTCAATTGGTTTAAAATTATGGTATTCTGCCGATGCAAGTTTTGGAAGTGATGTAAATATTGCTTCATTATCATCAGCAAGCATAGGTAGTGGAGAAACGCTATCTTTTACAAGTTTATCTCAATCATTTGCAGTAGGAACAGCATATTTGTTTATAACTGCTGATATTGCAACATCGGCAACTATTGGGCATACCATTTCGTGTGGATCAACTGCAAATTCAAATTTTGCATTTAACGGTTTGCCATCTTTTACGGGAAGCTCTTATGCTACAGCCAATTCACATTCTATTATAATAAATTCAGGACCTACTACTTTGCAAGCAGGAGATATTGCAATAGTAGCTTATCAATAT
>CAYTJB010000137.1:0-706 GCA_964437995.1 uncultured Bacteroides sp.
GAATTTTATAATCTGTAAAATTAGGATTTAGCATTTTTCCACGTTGGTCGAAACGCATATCTTCGTACAAAACAGTAGAAATACCTTGCAACACACCACCAATAATTTGTCCTTCGGCTAAAGAAGGATTTAAAACCTTTCCAGCATCAATGGCTTCAACTATTTTAAGAATTTTTATTTTACCAGTTTCAATATCAATTTCGAGTTTGATGCCGGCAGCACCAACGGTATAATGTACATTTGGATGTCCACCTTGACTTGTTTCGGGGTCGGCTTTGGTAGAAGTAAATTCAGGCATAAAAACGCCTCTTCCGAGTATAGGCCCACCTTTAAAAGAACCATCTTCCATTTGAATACCGCTAATCATAAAACTTTTCAAAGGAAGTTCAAAATCAAGTTGTTGGGTCGATTTTACAGCTTCGTTTTCTAAATACAAGGTGTCTTTAGGAATAAATTTAGCTCTTGAAACTATATCAAATATTTGATCTTTAGCATCTAAAGCGGCTTTTTTAACTGCGTTTCCGCAACCCCATGTAACATGCGATGCTACTGTTTGCCATTCATAAGGATTTCTATCGGTATCTGGATTTTCAACTCTAATTTTTGATGGATTTATAGTTAAAACTTCGGCAGCAATTTGAGCCATTACGGTTAATAAACCTTGCCCAATATCCATTCCTGAAATCATCACATTTGCACTTGCATC
>CAYTJB010000137.1:716-1247 GCA_964437995.1 uncultured Bacteroides sp.
TTATTTTTATAAAACACGAAGAGGCTGCATTTGGCGGCATAGCCGGAGCTTTCCAAAATAATGAAAATCCTTTTCCAATTACTTTTTTAGGGTCGGTAGAAACTTCTTTTTTGCCCCAATCAATACCTTTGGCAGCACTGTCTATTGCTTTATGCAAGCCACTGGGGTTCATGTGTGCTCCATAAGCAAGTGTATCTCCTTCTTTAATTCCGTTTATTCTTCTAATCTCAACAGGGTCAATATTTAGATGTTTTGCAATTCTATTGATATGAATTTCCAATCCAAACAAAAATTCTGAATATCCAAAGCCTCTGTAAGGCCCACCGGGAGGTAAGTTTGTGTAAATACAATACGAATCTATCCATACATTATCTACTTTGTAAGGGCCTATAGCTGATAAACCTACAGCATTCACCACATTTGCACCATATTCTACATAAGCACCTGCATCCCAAAACAATTCATGTTTCAGGGCTTTAATTTTCCCGTCTTTTGAAACGCCCATTTTTAATTTTGTAACAACACCCAAGC
>CAYTJB010000137.1:1257-7961 GCA_964437995.1 uncultured Bacteroides sp.
CCGAATACCAAGAGGAGCTAATGCTTCTGCAAATAAATGTCGTTGTGTATGAGGCGATTGCGAGGAAGCCCAAACGGTAAGCCTTCCTGCTAAATCGTATTTTGCAACACAAGCATGTGGTTCGATGGCACAATGCGAAAAACGAGGAACATAATATTCGTCTTCCAACACGTAATCGGATTCAGCAAAAGCTTGTTCAACATCGCCTTTACGGATTTTACGATGATGTGCAATATTGGTTTTGGGTTTAGGGAAAAACCAAGGAACGTGAGGATAATTTTCAAGCTCAGGATGCAACAACTCGGTACCTTCTTTAATAGCTTCAAGCTGACTTATAACCTTAGGCAATGGTTTATAGTGTACACGAACTAATTCAGCTCCTTTTTTGGCAGCTTTTGGAGTGCGAGCAATAACTGCAGCAACCTGTTCGCCATAAAACCGTACTCTGTCTTGAGCAAAGATATATCTATCTTTCATGTACAAACCAAATGTATATGGAAAATCTTTTCCAGTAACAACAGCCAATACTTCTGGTACTTTTAAGGCTTCTTCTATATCAATACCAGTAATGATAGCATGAGCATGAATACTTTCAACAATTTCGGCATACAATAAATCGGGTCCAAAATCAATATCATCAGTATATTGAGCTGCTCCGGTAACTTTGTCTTTACCATCAACTTTTACTACCGATTTTCCTATGTATTTATAATTTTCCATAATGTTCTATTTATTTTGGTCAGCAACAGTTTGAATGGCTTTAATTATAGGTGTGTAGCCGGTACAACGACATAAATTTCCTGCAATTGCCTCTTTTATTTCGTGTTCGGTAGGGTGTGGGTTGTTATTTAACAATTCGGTGGAAGCTAAAATTACGCCCGGTGCACAAAATCCACATTGAAAAGAATTTTGAGCTAAAAATTCCTTTTGCAAAGGCGATAATCCATTTTTAGAAATACCTTCTAAGGTAGTAATTTCTTGTCCATCAACTTCTACTGCAAATATCAAACAGCTTCTTACGCTTTTGCCGTTAAGCAAAATGGTACATGCCCCGCAATCGCCATTATCGCAACCACTTTTAGGTGTTTTTACACCTAATTTATCACGCAATACTTCTAATAAAATATCACTGTTATCAACAGTTACATATCTTAATTCTTCATTTAATGTAAATGAAATCTTTTTCATATTCTCTTTACTTTAAGTTTTTTTAATCTTTCGATGGCTTCGTTAAGTCCTCTTTCGAACATAACCTTTGTTATATGCATTCGATATTCTTTTGTAGCTCTAACATCGGTAATTGGAGCAATTATAGTTTCTATCATTGCTTTGGCTTCAGCAATTACAGCATCGGTAATCTCTTTTTTATCTAAAAAATGCTCAATTTTTAAGGAACGTTTGGGTGTAGGTCCCACAGAACCAAATGCTACCCTGAAACTTTTATCTTCTAATGCTAAAATACCAACATTTGCCTGCGATAAATCTTCGCCAGAATAACGCATAAGCTTTTGGTAGGATCCTGCATACTTTTGCTTGGGTAATTGTATCAAAACTCCCATAACGAGTTCATCATCATTTATAGCAGTTTTGCGATTATCTACAAACCATTGCGAAACAGGTAGTTTACGCTCATTGTTTTTGCTTTTTAATAGTATAAAAGCATCATGCACCAAAAGTGGGGCTGCACTATCCATACATGCCACTGCCGAACAGATATTGCCAACCATAGTAGCGCGATTTCTAACGCCGTTAGATGCCACCAAATGAGCTGCATCCCAGAGAATATTGAATTTTTCTTTAATAATATTAGATTTTAAAATAGAAGAAAATGTAACAAGAGAACCTATTAATAATTCATCTTCAACAAGTATGATTTGTTCAAGTTCGGCAATGCCTTTAATATCAATCATCATTTCGGGCACAGGAAAACCCTGCTTTAGCATATTAGCCATATCGGTACCGCCAGCAAGGATTTTGGCATTTTTGCCATACTTTGCAAGGATTTCTAAAACTTCATTTATCGATGAAGGTTTAGCATATTCAAAATCGTGTGGAATAGGCATAATTATATGAATTTAAAAGTGTGTAAATAAAAAAAATTATGTTTTAAGATATTGTGGATAAAAGATTAAAATTTGAGTATCTCCATTTCCTAAGGAAAAACCACTAAGGCACAAAGTTCACTAAGATACACTAAGTAGTTGGAAAAGTTTTATCCATTCCATTTAAAGCCTTAGTGAATCTATGTGTCCTTAGTGTCTAAGTGGTAAAATATCCTTTTAGTATTTCAAACATTCAACATTATTCTATAACATAACCATAAAAAAATAATTAAGCTTCTGTATCAATAGCAATTACGCGGCACATTGAAGATTCTAATTCGATACCACGCAATGGGAACAAACCTATCCAAAGGCGTTTGTTATTTACTTTATCAATATCGCCACCTAAGTTTTCGGCATGAATTAATCCTTTTGGGAATAATTTTAAGTGCATTACTTGGTAATACTCTTTAGGAGGAAATAATTCGTCCCAAGTTTTACCATATTTCTTTATAATTAACTCTTCGGCTTCTTTAAAACGTTTCGGATGCCAATCTCTAATAATAGTATTCATAGGGTGGTCGGCACTACCGCAGTCAACACCTATCCATTTTATTTCCATTTCGAGACACCATTTATGAAACTCAGGGCTTGGTCCCGGATGATTTACAAAATAGCGTACTTCATCACTTTCCGGTTGATCCCAAGCGTACTTGTGATAGCCGGTGTTGATAATTAAAATATCACCTTTTTTAACTTCAACTTTTTTCATAATCATTTCGGGTGTGTATAGACTGTAATCTTCTACTTCATCAGAAATATCAGCTACAGCAGCTGGTCCGTACCAAAAATCGAAAGGCATATCGCCAATAGTTCGCCCACTTGAGTGAAAATGTATTTCGCCGTCAATATGTGTGCCTACGTGGTTGCTTGTTTTAATGATTTGTCCATTAGCTCCTTGTCCCATGTGTGCACCTGCAATACGTTTAAAATATTGTATTTGTAAAGGCATGTAACTGGGCCATGGTGGTGTATGAATACTAAGGCGTTGGGTTAAGTCGAAAATTTTAGTTTCGGACATCATTTTTAAAAATTCTGCATTTTTCATCTGTTATTATTTTAAATTATAAGAATTTTAATTTTTATACAAATTTAAGCAAAATAAATACATTTTGAGTTTATTGTAAGCAATTTGAAAAAATATAGTTTAGAGTGGCTCTTTTTGGAATGGTATCGTTTATTATCCATGACATAACAGCTCTATCAAAAGAAAATAGAAAAGATAATTGTACTTAGCTCTACAAATAATACCGAAGTTAAATATGTAGTATTCTTGCGAAATTTTAGGACTATAGATTTTGTAACTAATTAATTACTATTACATTTCTTTGTTTCTTATAGGTATTATACCTTATACTATTACTTATTATAATTCATTTTGGTATAAAATGATAAAAACCCCGTCTCACTAAAGCAAGACGGGGTTTTTTAGTAAAAGTCGTGGTGCGACTGCGAGTCGCGCACCGACTAATTTTTAAATTATTTTTTAACTTTTTCGGCTTTAATAGCAGCTTGTGCAGCAGCCAAACGTGCAATTGGTACACGGAATGGTGAGCAACTTACATAGCTCAAGCCATTGCGGAAGCAAAATTCTACAGAAGCAGGATCTCCGCCTTGCTCACCACAAATACCTACCTTAAGGTCAGAGCGGGTAGCACGTCCTTTAGCAACAGCCATTTCAATTAGTTGTCCAACGCCTTCTTGGTCTATAGTCTGGAAAGGATCGGCAGCTAAAATCTTTTTGTCAGTATAATCTTGCATAAATCCACCAGTATCGTCGCGGCTAAATCCAAAGGTCATTTGAGTTAAGTCGTTGGTACCAAATGAGAAGAATTGTGCAGTTTTAGCCATTTTGTTTGCCAATAAGCAAGCACGTGGTATTTCAATCATGGTACCGTAGAGATAATCAATTTTTGCAACACCAAATTTAGCACATACTTCAGCATAAACTTTGTCAACTATAATTTTTGTAAAATCTAATTCAGTAACATCGCAAGTTACAGGAACCATAATTTCAGGCTTTGGAGTTTTTCCTTCTTTTACTAATTCAACGGTAGCTTCAAACAAAGCACGAATTTGCATTTCAGTAACTTCAGGATAAGTAATACCTAAACGAACACCACGATGTCCCATCATTGGATTAGATTCGTGTAAAGCTTCGCCACGTTTTGCAACTGCTTCGGCACTTATACCTAATGCTTTTGCCAATTCAGCCTGATTTTCTGCACCTTGAGGAACAAACTCATGCAATGGTGGGTCTAACAAACGGAAAGTAACAGGCAATGTATCCATTGCTTCTAATGTTCCTTTGTAATCTCTTTTTACGAATTCAAACAACTCATTCAATGCAACACGGCGTTCTGCTTCACCTTCGCTTAATATCATTTTACGTAATAAGAACAATGCTTTTTCGGTACCTTTACCGTAGAACATGTGTTCGGTACGGAATAAACCTATACCTTCGGCACCAAAACTACGAGCAATAGAAGCATCAGCAGGAGTATCTGCATTGGTTCTTACACCCATCGTACGGAATTTGTCAGCAATACGCATAAATTCTTGAAAACGTGGATTTTCAGATGCATCCATTAAATCAAGTTTACCAACATAAGCATAACCTTTGGTTCCGTCTAATGTTAATACATCGCCTTCTTTAATAATAACACCTGTTTCTTTAACAGTAGCTTTTTTGCCTTCTACATCAACGTGTAATGCACCGGCTCCAACTATACAGCATTTTCCCCAACCACGTGCAACTAAAGCAGCGTGTGAAGTCATACCACCACGAGCGGTTAAAATACCATCGGCAGCACGCATACCTTCAACGTCTTCAGGATTAGTTTCTTCGCGAACCAATAATACTTTTTCGCCTTTGCGTTGCCATTCAACAGCATCTTCGGCAGTAAATACTACTTTACCAACGGCAGCACCAGGACCGGCAGGTAACCCTTTTACAAAAGGCTGTGCTCCTTTAAGCATGGCTGGGTTGATAATTGGGTGTAATAATTCGTCTAATTGAGCAGGGTCGAGACGTAAAACAGCAGTTTTTTCGTCAATACGACCTTCTTTTAGCATATCCATAGCCATGTTTAATGCAGCAGTACCGGTACGTTTACCAACACGACATTGCAACATGTATAATTTACCTTCTTGTATGGTAAATTCGATATCAAGCATATCTTTATACGCATCTTCTAAGCGATTGCGAATTTCAAACAATTCTTTGTATGAACCTGACCATATTTCTTGCATACTGTGCAAGTGTTTGTTTTGTTCGTTTTTAGTATCGTCATTCAATGGGCTTGGTGTGCGGATACCGGCAACTACGTCTTCGCCTTGAGCGTTGATTAACCATTCGCCATAGAAGAAATTATCTCCGGTAGCAGGATTACGTGTAAATGCAACTCCAGTAGCTGATGTATCGCCCATATTTCCAAATACCATAGCTTGTACGTTTACGGCAGTACCCCATTCGTCAGGAATACCTTCTATACGACGGTAAGAGATAGCTTTTTTACCATTCCAGCTTTTGAAAACGGCTTTAATACCACCAAATAATTGTGCTTCAGCATCGTCTGGAAATTCTTGTCCCAATGATTTTTTAACGGCTTTTTTAAATTCTTCGGCTAAAAATTGTAAATCTTCAGCAGTTAAATCTGTATCTGATTTGTATCCTTTGCTATGTTTGTATGCATCCAGCATTTCGTCTAATAATTTACGGATGCCTTTGCCGTCAGCAGGTTCCATTCCTTCTGCTTTTTCCATAACCACATCGGCATACATCATAATTAAACGACGGTACGAATCCCAAACGAAACGAGGATTGTTTGTTTTTTTCAACAATGCAGGAATGGTTTTTGAGCTTAAACCAATGTTTAATACAGTGTCCATCATACCTGGCATTGAGCTGCGAGCACCTGAACGACAAGACAATAATAATGGGTTTTCGGTATCACCATATTTCATGCCCATTGCTTCTTCAACTTTTTTCATTGATGACCATACTTCTGCTGTTAATGAAGCAGGTAATTGGCAATTGTTGTCATAATAAGCAGTACAACAGTCCGTAGTAATTGTAAATCCTGCTGGTACAGGTAATCCTAATAAGCACATTTCGGCTAAATTAGCACCTTTTCCACCTAATAAATTTTTCATGTCGGCTTTACCATCGGCTTGTTTGTTGCCAAAATAGTAAACATACTTTTGATTTTGTTCTTTAGACATTAAATTATCCTCCATTTATTTGTAAATCGTTGATTTTTAGTTTCTTTATTATTTTTAAACGAAAGTGCAAATTTAAGTTTAATTATCTAATTTTCAAACAAGGTTTGTTAAATTTATTGTGATTTTTTAATATTTTATTTTTAGTGTTGTGTAAATTAGTCTTTTATATGATACAAATTTTAAGTACTTAAAGTGCCAAAAATACTTGGAGTACTTAAAGTTATTTCATTTTTTTTACTAATTTTGGATGCGTAATAATATTTAAAAAATTATTGAATTGTTAAGTTACTTTATAAACTTTTAACTTTTCAACTTTATAAACTCATGTATGATAAAAGCACTTATTTTCGATTGGGGCGATACAGTAATGCGGGATTT
>CAYTJB010000138.1:0-2765 GCA_964437995.1 uncultured Bacteroides sp.
CCATGTCTTTGGTTTTATTTTACATACTAGGCTAAACAGAGAATAATATCAAAAGATAAATTACTTAAGATATCGATAATTCTAAGTAATATAAATTTAAGCATTCCATTTTTATTACAACATACTTAATTAAAATTTACGAAAGTTTAAGCAATTCTTAATTTTTTAACAGATATGATAAAAAGACTATTAGAATTGAAAGTTGAAGTGGATATTGGGTTAAATGTAGACATTAATTCATTAATAAAAAACAAAGTTCCGAAAAAATAAATTTTAAAATTAGTTAACTAAAAAGTATTACTTTTGGGATTTGGGAAAGAAAGATTTATTATTTAATCTAAGTCTTTCGCGGACTTTAGTCTATTTTTTTAAGTGCAGCCAAATGAAATACTCAGAATGAAACTTTAAAAATTATTTATAAACCCTTAATGAATGAATAAATTAGAAGAATATTTAAAAATTTGGTGGGCAGCTAGGAACGACAATTACTTATTGTTTTATGGTTTGATAACTATTGCAAAACTTGATCTAACAGTTATTTTAGAAAATAATGATGTTAAACCAGTAACAAAAAAAACAGAAACCGAAAGAAAAGATAAAAAAAAAGAAATAGAAGATAAAACATTAATTGATAATCAAAAAGTACTTGAGGAATTTATAAAAGAAGCCAGGGAAGAAGCTGAAAGGATAAAAAAAGAAGAAATTGAAAGAAAAGCTAAAGAAATAACCAAAACACCATCTGAACAAAAACCAAAAAGACAAACATTTACACCTTACATTGACTCCAATGAAGTTGAGATAAAAATAATTCATTCTTTTCCTGAACCAGGAAAATCTGAACCTAAAAGGATTGGATATATACCAAATGATAATTTCAAGCAAGAAAATCCTTATAATTATGCTGTAGTTAAAATGCCCAACAAGAATAGTCTTATTAAGTTCCCTCGAAAAGGACGATCTGATAAGAAAGGGTATAAAGAAGATGATTTTTTTATTTATTTAAATCAATATTTCAATAAAGATTTTAATGTTTTAAATGATAGGCATATTCCAACTGAAAATGGTAGACCTTATGAACCAGATCTTATTCTCTCGAATGAAAAAGAGAATAAAAATATATTTATCAATATTGAAATAGACGAGCCCTATGATGGATTGATGAGAACTCCAACACACTGCCTTGAAGAGAATGATTTAAGAGATGAATTTTTTACTAAAAGAGGTTGGATTGTAATTCGGTTTGCTGAAATACAAATTCATCAAGAACCTACAAAATGCTGCACCTATATTGCAAAAGTTATAGCTTCTATTGACGCTACATTTAAATCAGATTTATTAAATGAAAAGAATCCATATATTGTTAAACAATGGACCAACTTGCAAGCTAAAAAATGGGCAATTGAAAAATACAGAGAAAAATATTTAGGGATTTTAAATTTTGGTAAACGACCTAATGTAGTTACTGAGTATGAAATAGAGGATTCTGAATCTGATATAGCAGTTGAAGAGGAAGTGCCAAAAAATCATATTAACTCAATAAATACAAATGATAAATTAGCAAAAGAAAATACAAATGAAAGAGATAAAAGGATAACTTTTGATCCAATTGAACATAGATATTTTATAGATGGTAATCCAGATACAATTTCTGTAACTCAATTAATAGATAAATTTTTCCCTGAGTTTGATTCTTTATATTGGGCTCCTATTAAAGCAAATCAGAGAGGTATATTAACTCAAGAAATTTTAGCTGAATGGGAAGAAAAGAGAGTTGATTCAGCAAATAAAGGTACTGCATTACATGAAGCAATTGAGAATTACTATAATGGAAGTAATTATAATTCAAAGACTCCTGAATTTCAACAATTTCTTGAATTTAAAAATAAATATAATTCAATGACTCCTTATAGATCAGAATGGAGGGTTTTTGACGAAGACTTATTAATTGCAGGAGTTTATCAGTCTCCTTAACCGCTATAAAAAAGATGATGGTTCTCTATATATGTTCGATTGGAAACGCAGCGAAAAGGTTGTAAGAACAGATGGAAGTATTAAAAATGACACATTCCAATTTGCATTTGGGGCATTAGGCTATTTAGGTGATAATAGTTTCAATAAATATTGCTTACAACAAAATATATATAAAGCAATTTTAGAAAAAAGGTATAATCAAAAAATAAGCTGTATGAATTTATTAGTAATGCATGAATCATATGATAAATTTCACTATATTCCAATACCAAATATGGAAAATGAAGTGCAATATATTTTTAATTATGCTTTAAATTTAAAATAAATCCAAATCTAAAAATCAATTAATTGACCATGAACAACCTAATTTATCTAATAAATCAAGCAATTGAAATTGAATATGATTCAAAAAATAAAGAGATAGACGAAATACTTAATCTTCCTTTAGAAGAAAAAATTTTAAAAGGAGAAACATTGATTAATTTAAAAATACATTTAATTGATGCAAAAACAGATTTTATTACAGTTGGTCCAACAAGATTCTTAATGCGAAATAATGATGAAAATCTTTTGTCTTTTAAAAAGGTATCAGTCCTTTGTGAAAATAATAATTCTAAATTCAATATCAGTTTCGGGTGCAGCAGTTTTAGTAGTTTTTTGCATTTGTTCAACAACCATATTCCAATCGTCAGGATGAACCAGATCTTTTTCTGAAATTTTACCATTCAGAAATTCATCTACTGAATAGCCAGTGAGTAGTTCAAAGGTTTTATTACAATATAAGATTTTCCCTT
>CAYTJB010000138.1:2775-3360 GCA_964437995.1 uncultured Bacteroides sp.
ATTTTTAATATATGAATTGGCAGGTCCCTCATGATTTATTAATTCATATTCTAAATTCAATATTGGTTCAGCGGTCAGGCTTTATAAAGATGATATTACATTAAAATTAACAGTTATTGAAGATAATGATAATGAGTTAATACTTAGTATTGATGAAGATTGGTTCCCTGACAAGATCATTCATAAAAAACACCAAGACAGCAATGGATGGCAATTAGACAATGATAAGATAGATTTAAGGAATGTTTTAAAGAAATCAACAGAATTTCTTTCAATAAATAATGAAAAATTTCTTTTAATAAATAAATTATTTGAAGGTGAATTACACCCTAATATAATACAAGAAAAATTTGAAAAAGGATTATCAATAGCTAAAAAAACAACTTTAAATCAAAAACAACAAGATGCATTTGCAAGAGGTTATGCCACTAATAATTATTGTCTAATACAAGGTCCTCCAGGAACTGGGAAAAGTTATCTATTAGCTCACCTAGCAGTTCAATTTGCAAAGGAAGGTAAAAAAGTATTGATAACTGCATTTACACATACTGCTATTAATAATGCTTTACTAAAAATCCGAAAATT
>CAYTJB010000138.1:3370-4476 GCA_964437995.1 uncultured Bacteroides sp.
CCCAACCTATTTTAAGCGGAGGGCAATCTATAATCTTTATCTCAATATGCGGTAATTTTTCCCTAATTGCTGCAGCTATACACGGCAGGCCCAGCGGAAGAAGAAAATTATCTGATTCATTAACTGTTATCAAAGTTGGAAAAATTTTTAACAATAAATTGATTGAGAAAAATGAATTAAAAATATTAAATTTTTCAGATTTTAGAATAAGTGGATATGATGATAATTCAATCGGAATTATTGTTGGTGCAACTTGTTATTCACCTTTTTCAAGATCATTAAGTTTTATGAACTGGGATATAGTAATAATTGATGAAGCAGGTCAAATGAATATTCCATTATCAATATCATCTATTATTAAAAGTGATAAGTTTATATTAATAGGTGATCATAAACAATTACCACCAATTATATCTGAAAATCAAAATGATACAATTTTTAAAAAATCAATTTTTGAACATCTTTTTCAATTTGCACCAGGCACGATGTTAGATGTTACTTACAGAATGAATAAAAAAATAAATAATTTTCCGAGTAAACAATTTTACAACAACAAACTAATTCCGCATCCGGACAATGAAAATACTATTTTAGATATACCAAATAATTTCAATAATCATAAAGAAATACTTGATAAAAATAAACCAGAGATATTGTACTGTCACCATCACCAGAGTAATTATTCACGTTCAGAGTATGAAGCTGTAATCATCACAGAATTTATTGATGAATATCTTAAACAAGGAATATCTCCTGAAGAAATAGCAATTATAACTCCTTTTAGAGCACAAGTAAGGGAAATTACTAGGGCATTGAGTTTTCTTCCTGACTATGAAATAATTAAAAAATTACTTTTTGTAGATACTATTGAAAAAATACAGGGACAAGAAAAGGATATTATTATTTATTCATTAACTACTTCAAACCCCGAAAAAGCATTGCATCGTGCAGATTTTTTCTTTAATCCAAATCGTTTTAATGTTGCCTTAACAAGAGCAAGAAAGAAAAGAATAGTTGTTGCAAATAAAGCATTGTTTGAATTTGAAACAAATGATGAAAAAATAATACCAATGGTAAAAAACTTTAAAGATTTTTATTTAGAGTCA
>CAYTJB010000138.1:4541-7907 GCA_964437995.1 uncultured Bacteroides sp.
TATAATAACAAATTTCTTAACCCTAATAATAAAAACCATATATCAACTATTTTGAAAAATAAAAAAAAATCGGCAACTATTAAGCTGCCAACTCTGTTGTCAATCAATAAATTTAATACATTATTGATACAAAAATATGTGCTATCAAATTTTAAAGCATTTATTTTCGGTAATCTCATTTTTTTATGTAATTTTAGTGCTTTTTATGCTTATAACATACAGATTTACAGAAAAATATCTGAATTATTTATGTGAAAACCATTTAAAATTAATAAACCTCTGATTATCATTAAAAAATATTTGCCTAACATTTTTTTAAAAATAAAGAAAGCTACCTCTGTACTGAGATAGCTTTCTTATACACTTAATTGATTATATTTTACATATCGCAGGTACACATTAAATTCCTATCGCCGTAAGCATCGTCAATTCTGCCTACTGTGGGCCAATACTTATCGTCGTGAGGCATTGGAAACGCCGCTTGCTGGCGAGTATATGGTTTATCCCAAACATCAGCGGTTACAACTTGTGCTGTATGTGGTGCATTTTTAATTAAATTATTGTCTTTATCGGCTTTGCCTGCTTCTATATCTGCTATTTCTTTACGAATAGCAATCATAGCGTCAGCCAAACGATCGAGCTCTGAGAGTGGTTCACTTTCGGTAGGCTCTACCATCAACGTGCCATGTACAGGGAAAGCAACTGTAGGAGCATGGAAACCGTAATCCATCAAGCGTTTTGCAATTTCTATCACAGGTAAATTGGCTGTGTGATGGAATTCGTTGCAATCTAATATCATTTCGTGGGCACACATACCGTTTTTGCCGGTATATAGTATTTTGTAATGTCCTTCGAAACGAACTCTTAAATAGTTTGCATTTAAAATAGCAAAGCGGGTAGCTTCTGTTAAACCGTTACCACCCAATAATTTTACGTAAGCATAAGAAATAGGCAATACCATTGCACTTCCGTAAGGAGCGGATGCAACAGCATGTATGCCTTGTTCGCCACCGGTATTTACCATTTTATGTGTTGGTAAAAATGGAGCTAAATGCTTAGCTACACCAATAGGACCTACACCAGGACCACCACCACCATGAGGAATAGCAAATGTTTTGTGTAAATTCAAATGACAAACATCAGCATTGATATTGCCCGGATTGGTTAACCCAACTTGTGCATTCATATTGGCGCCGTCCATATATACTTGTCCGCCATTTTGATGAATAATATCAACAACTTCTAAAATGTTTTCTTCAAAAACACCATGTGTAGAAGGATATGTAACCATCAAACAAGATAATCTTTCGCTGTATTGCTCAGCTTTAGCTTTTAAATCGGCTATTTCAATATTTCCCATGTCGTCGCATTTGGTAACAACTATTTCCATACCTGCCATAGCAGCAGATGCAGGATTTGTACCGTGTGCCGAAGAAGGAATTAAGCAAACATTACGGTTCACATCTCCCCTACTGCGATGATATGCACGAATTACCATTAAACCTGTATATTCACCGGCAGCTCCAGAATTAGGTTGGAACGAAATAGCTGAAAATCCTGTAATTTCGCAAAGATCTTTCTCAAAGTTATTGATTAATTCATGATAACCGGCAGCTTGTTCAGCAGGAACAAAAGGGTGTATGGCTCCAAATTCGGGCCAGCTCATAAAGAACAATTCAGTTGCAGCGTTCAACTTCATGGTGCAAGAACCCAATGGAATCATTGCACGATTCATTGATAAATCTTTAATTTCCAATTTTTTAATATAACGCATCATTTCCGTTTCCGAATGATTTACGTTAAATACTTTTTGTTGTAAGTAAGAAGATTTTCTTGCTAATTGAGAAGGAATAGTAGTAATTAATTCGCATTCAGAAGGAACGCAAACAAATTTTACAAATTCTTTTTTGTTGGCATCTGCAAATATGTTTAATATCTTGTTGATGTCGCACAATGAAGTGGTTTCGTCGATACTAATGCCGATAGTAGTAGCATCAATATAGCGAAAGTTCATTTTTAAAGCCAATGCAGCTTGTTTGATAGTTTCGATAGAAACACCGGCGGGCAATTCGATAGCCAACGTATCAAAGAAATATTTGTTGTGTTGTTTGTAGCCATATTTTTGAATTTCATTGTTCAAAACACCTGTCAATATGTTAATATGACGTGCAATTTCTTTAATTCCTTTTGAACCGTGATAAACAGCATACATACCTGCCATAGTAGCTAATAATGCTTGTGCTGTGCAGATATTAGAAGTAGCTTTTTCGCGTTTGATATGTTGTTCGCGGGTTTGTAATGCCATACGCAATGCACGATTGCCTTGAGCATCTACAGAAATACCTATAATACGACCGGGTATTTGACGTTTAAAATTTTCGGTACAAGCAAAATAAGCAGCATGAGGACCTCCGTATCCCATAGGAATACCAAAGCGTTGGGTTGAACCAAAGGCACAATCGGCACCCCATTCGCCTGGAGGCGTTAATAATGCCAACGACAATATATCAGCAGCTACACCAACAAAACTTCCATTGGCTTTTGCTTTTGCAACAAATTTTGAGTAATCATGTATTTCTCCAAATTGGTCAGGATATTGAACAATAGCTCCAAATACTTTTTCGGTAAATTCAAAAGTTTCGTAATCCCCAAATACCAACTCAATACCCAACGCTGTTGCACGGGTAACAATAACATCAATACTTTGCGGAAAAAGGTTGCAAGAAACAAAACATTGATTCGCTTCTTTTTTTACGGCATCTCGCGAACGAGAATTGTAAAACATAATCATAGCTTCGGCAGCAGCAGTTCCTTCATCTAACAACGAAGCATTGGCAATAGGCATAGCAGTTAAATCACTTACCATGGTTTGAAAGTTCAACAATGCTTCTAAGCGACCTTGCGAAATTTCAGCTTGATAAGGAGTGTAAGAAGTGTACCAACCCGGATTTTCTAATATATTACGGGTAATAACACCTGGCGTAATGGAGTTATAATAACCCATGCCGATATAGGTTTTGTAAATCTTATTTTTAGCACCTATTTCTTTGATATGGTTTGTGTATTCAAACTCATTCATGCCTTTAGGCAAGTTGAGAGGGCTTTTTAATCGGATAGAAGCCGGAATTGTTTTGTCAAGTAACTCATCAAGAGAGGCTACGCCGATTTTTTTTAGCATCAAACTAACTTCTTCTTCGCGAGGTCCGTTATGACGGTTTATAAAATTATCAGTAATCATTTGAATATGTATTTATTAAATGTTTTGATTGATATAATTATGGAAACGCAAAGATAGAAATTTTTTAGAAAATGGAGGGAAATAGGAAGAAATTTATGATTAATGCGAATCAAGGGTTAAATTTTTTC
>CAYTJB010000139.1:0-7875 GCA_964437995.1 uncultured Bacteroides sp.
ATGTGGTACTTTGTGCATTAATAAATTTTATCTTTATTTGCTTATAATCTGCTTGTGGGTGTACCACAAAATCATATTTCAAAGGATGTTCTTTTGAGTTTGCATTTGTATATATAACCCAATCAATGCCTTTGTATATGTTTTTAATGGTTATTTTTCCATAACCTTTTACATTATAAATTCCTTCGGGGCAATGTGCATAAAAATAGTTGTAATGTCCTTGTTTGCCCTCTTGTTCTTTTATTATATTAGCTTTATCAATATTTGCTTCCACCAAATCCATATCAAGGCGGTAGTATGATACTTTTCTATTTTCTACTTCTTTTCCTCTAAATTTAAGGCTATCCACTTTTTCCTTTTCCCTTTTTCCTTTTTCCTTGTCTTCTTCGTATTTCACAAAAACATAGCTCAACCCTTTATTGGTAATATAAATATCGCAATTGCCAAAAGAGGTTTTAAATAGCACATTATCGGCTGGGTTGCCATCGGTATTAGTAAATTGTCCTCTATTTTCAAAAAATTCAAGAGGTTGGTTTTTAACCCATTCGCGTGCTTTTGCCTCTTTTATTTTATCAGGCTTTTTATTGTTTGCACTTAATGTAACTGATAAAATACAGAATAGTATTAAAAAGATTTTTTTCATTTTTTTGGATCTTTTTAGTTGGTATATATAATTATATGCATTTTTAATTTCATAAAGAGTTTTTTTACAAAAATATATCAAACTATTTTTACAAATTGAACAATATAAAAATTATCTTTGTTGTTTGTAAAATTAATAAAAAATCTATGCCAAAAACTATTAAAATTAGAAAAGGATTAGATATTCGACTTAAAGGCACTGCCGAAAAAACAGTAAATCAATGTAATTCAACAAAATACGCTATTAAACCAACCGATTTTATAGGGATTATACCTAAACTTCTTGTTAAAGAAAACGATATAGTGCAAGCAGGAACTCCTTTGTTTTATTCAAAAGCCGATGAAAGAATAAAATTTGTTTCTCCTGTAAGTGGCACTATAAGTGAAATTGTAAGAGGCGAAAAACGTTTGCTTACTGAAATAAGAATAGAATCGGATAACAAAAACAGTTAATTTTGGTGTTTCAGATATTTCAAATCTAAATGCCGAAGAAGTTACAGAAAAACTTATACAAAGTGGCTTGTGGTCAATGATTCGTCAGCGACCTTATCACATTATTGCTAATCCCGATACAAAACCAAAATCTGTATTTATTTCAGGCTTCGATAGTAATCCGTTAGCACCTGATTATGATTTTATTTTTGCCAATAAAATTGATAATTTGCAAATAGGAATTGATGTTTTGAAAAAGCTAACTAATGTAAAAATATTTCTTAATTTGAAAAATCAAAATTCACCATTAAACAACCTTAAAAATGTTGAAATAAATTATTTTTCGGGACCTCATCCATCAGGAAATATTGGAGTACATATTCATAATCTCGACCCAATAAATAAAGGAGAAATTGTTTGGATTGTAAATCTTCAAGATTTAATTGCTATTGGTTCGCTATTTGCAAATGGGAAAATTGATTTTTCGCGAACAATTGCTCTAACAGGTTCTGAAGTTGTAAATCCTCAATATTATAATATAACGCTTGGCGAATCAATAGAAAATATAACAAACGAGAATACAACAAATGTTGAAAAAAGGTTTATAAGCGGAAATGTTTTAAATGGCACAAAAATTGAAAACAATGGATATTTGGGCTTTTACGATTCGCAGATTACAGTAATACCAGAGGGAAATTATTACGAATTTATGGGTTGGGCTTCGCCCGGAATAGATAAATTTAGCTTGTCGCGAACATTTTTCTCATGGTTATTTTCTAAAAAACATTATTCCTTAGATACTAATTACCATGGAGAATTAAGAAATTTTGTTGTTACCGGACAATACGAAAAAGTTTTTCCAATGGCTATTTTACCAGTTCAACTTTTAAAATCAATAATTATAAAAGACATTGATTTAATGGAAAAATTAGGGATTTACGAAGTTGCTGAAGAAGATTTTGCTCTTTGCGAATTTGTGTGTACATCAAAAATTGAAGCACAACAAATTGTTCGTCAAGGAATTGAGTTAATGCAAAAAGAGATGAGTTGATTTTTGTAAAAACAAGAAATTATAATAATAAAAAAGCAGCGTAGCTGCGAAATAATTTTAATAGATGAAATCATTAAGAAATTATGTAGATAAAATAAAACCAAGTTTTCAAAAAGGAGGAAAGCTAAGTTTGTTTCGTTCTACTTTTGAGGCATTTGAAACATTTCTATTTGTACCAAATCATGTTACAAAAAAAGGAACACATATTCGCGATGCAATCGATTTAAAAAGAACTATGATAATTGTTGTTTTGGCACTAATGCCAGCACTTCTATTTGGAATGTATAATGTTGGTTATCAACATTTTTTATCAAGTGGAGAAAGCTCAACTTTTTGGCAAAATTTTATATTTGGTTTCATAAAAGTGTTTCCAATAATTGTAGTTTCGTATATAGCTTGTTTAGCAGTAGAATTTATATCGGCACAAATTAGTGGACACACTGTAAATGAGGGTGTTTTAGTTACCGGAATGCTTATTCCGTTAGTTATGCCACCCGATATTCCATTATGGATGGTTGCTGTTGCTTCGGTTTTTGCAATTATTTTTGGCAAAGAGATATTTGGCGGTACCGGAATGAACTTTTTAAATCCTGCTTTAGTTGCTCGTGCATTTATATTTTTTGCTTATCCTGCCGATATTACCGGCGATTCTGTTTGGATTGCCGAAAAATTAGATGGATTTTCAGGGGCTACCTCTTTAAGTTTGGCTGCTTCGGGCAATATTGATAAAATTCCCGATATGCAATCACTTTTTTTTGGTTTAATTCCTGGCAGTATTGGCGAAACATCAAAAATTGCAATAATAATTGGAGCTATAATCCTTATTTACACAGGAATAGGCAGTTTGCGAATTATGATTTCGGCAATTGTCGGTGCATTATTTACAGGTTTGCTATTTAACTTAATGGGCTTAAATGCCTATATGCAAATACCTGCATATCAGCATTTATTAATGGGCGGATTTATGTTTGGAGTTGTATTTATGGCTACCGACCCTGTTTCGGCTTCGCAAACTCCAACAGGAAAAATAATTTACGGTTTTTTTATAGGATTTTTCACTTTAATGGTTCGAGTAATAAATCCGGCATATCCCGAAGGAACTATGCTTGCAATATTGCTAATGAATGTTTTTGCTCCTTTAATCGACCATTTTGTTGTTGAATCGAATATTAAAAAGCGTTTAAAAAGAGCTAAATCGGCTATTAAACTTTAAAATTGACAAAATTATGTTTAGTAATAAATATACATTAATATACTCATCAGTAATGGTAATTGCGGTTGCAGTACTTTTGGCTTTGGCTGCAAATTTATTAAAACCAGCACAAGACAATAATATTAGAATTGAAAAAATGCAACAAATTTTAAAGTCGGCAAATGTTAAAGTTTTACCCGATAAAGCAATTTCTGCATACAACAAATACATTATTTCGGAACTTACAATAAACAAAGATGGTGAAATATTATCTGAATTTACAGGAGGAAAGCAAATTAAAGGAAATATTCGACCTTTTGATATTGACTTAAAATTAGAACTGAAAAAAATTGAGAATAAAGATGGTAAAAAAGAAGAACCATTTTTACCGATATTTATATTTAAAAACGATAAAAATGATACATTAACAATATTCCCGCTCTATGGAAAAGGTTTATGGGGACCAATTTGGGGCTATATTTCAATTAGAAGCGATAAAAATACAGTTGCTGGTGTTACTTTTGGACACAAAGGCGAAACTCCTGGCTTAGGAGCCGAAATATCAGAAGATTTTTATCAAACCCAGTTTTTTGATAAAAATATATTTGATGAAAGTAAAAAATTTGTATCTATTTCGGTTGTAAAAGGTGGGGTAAAAAATAGCCCAACTAATCCAATTCATGGAGTTGATGCTATTTCGGGTGGCACAATTACCAGCAATGGATTAAACGATATGCTTAAAGATTGCTTAAAAAATTATGAAACTTATTTGAAAAAATAAATAGCTATGAGTAAAAATAAATCACAAAATTATTTGTTTTCGGCTGCTAACCGAAAGTTACTTTTTGGACCATTAAATTTAAACAATCCTATAACAGTTCAAGTACTTGGAATTTGCTCAGCATTAGCAGTTACAGCTCAAATGAAACCCGCTTTTGTAATGGCTCTTTCGGTTACTGTTGTTACAGCATTTTCAAATTTAATAATTTCTGCTATCCGAAATACAATTCCGCCACGAATAAGAATAATTGTCCAATTAGTAGTTATTGCAGCATTAGTTATCGTTGTAGACCAAATACTTAAAGCCTATGTTTATGATGTAAGCAAACAACTTTCGGTATTTGTTGGTTTAATTATTACAAATTGTATTTTAATGGGACGCTTAGAGGCTTTTGCAATGGCTAACAAGCCTTTACCATCGTTTATTGATGGAATTGGTAACGGATTAGGATATGGTATGATTTTAATGATAGTTTCATTTATTCGTGAACTATTTGGTTCGGGCTCTATTTGGGGATTTCAAGTTATTCCCGAATCGTTTTACGAATTAGGTTACCGCGATAATGGTTTTATGATACTTCCGCCAATGGCTCTTATTATTGTTGGAATTATTATTTGGATTCAACGCTCTTTTAATAAAGAACTTATAGAAAAGGAGTAGTAAGTAGTAAGTGTTACACTAAGTGTAGTCGAAGTGTGAGAAGTGGGAAGTGATGTGATAATGTGATAATGTGGTAATATTTCGACTTCGCTCAATACAAGTGTGATGATTGAAAAACTTAGTGAAACTTAGTGTTCTGAGTGCCTCAGTGGTGAAAAAAGTTAGAAGTTATAAGATGGAAGTATTAATTAAGAAGAATTAAAAAAGTATAATAATGGAAAATTTAATAAACATATTTGTAAAATCGGTTTTTATCGACAATATGGTTTTTGCATTCTTTTTGGGAATGTGCTCTTATTTGGCTGTTTCCAAAACAGTAAAAACATCTTTAGGATTAGGTGTCGCAGTTGTTTTTGTTCAAGTAATAACAGTTCCTGTTAACTTTCTCTTAGATAAATATCTATTAAAAGCCGGAGCATTATCATGGTTAGGTAACGATTTTTCCTCTTTAGATTTGAGTTTTTTAAGTTTTATTATGTTTATTGCAGTTATTGCATCAATGGTTCAATTGGTTGAAATGGTTGTTGAACGATATTCTCCTCCATTATACAATGCTTTAGGAATTTTTCTCCCATTAATTGCTGTTAATTGTGCAATTCTGGGAGGTTCGCTATTTATGCAAGAAAAAGAGTTTGGCAATGTAGCCGAAGCAACTGTTTATGGCTTTGGCTCGGGATTTGGGTGGATGATTGCTATTGTAACTATTGCAGCTATTCGCGAAAAACTTCGTTACTCAAATATTCCTAAACCATTACAAGGATTAGGAATTAGCTTTATTATTACCGGACTCATGGCTATTGCTTTTATGAGTTTTTTAGGAATTAAATTATAATATTTAACCATACAAACTATTTAAAATGAACATTATAACAATACTAATAATAAGCAGTGTGGTATTTTTAGTAATTACTTTAATACTTGTAGGAATACTTCTTTATGCACGAATGAAATTAATACCTTCGGGAAATGTAAAAATTGTAATAAACGATGAAAGAGAAATTGAAACAGAATTAGGGTCATCATTATTATCAACACTTTCAAACGAAAAAATATTTCTTCCATCGGCTTGTGGTGGTGGTGGCACTTGTGCTATGTGCAAATGTCAGGTATTAGAGGGTGGCGGCGATATTTTACCTACCGAAACAGCTCAAATTAACAGAAAAATGCAAGCAGAACATTGGCGTTTAGGGTGTCAGGTAAAAGTAAAAAGTGATATGAAAATAGTTATTCCGAAAGAAATATTTGGAATTAAAAAATGGGAATGTGAAGTAATTTCAAATCGCAATGTAGCTACATTTATTAAAGAATTTATTGTAAAACTTCCCAAAGGTGAAGAGCTTGATTTCCAGTCGGGTGGATATGTACAAATTGATGTTCCCGAATGCGAAATTGATTATAAAGATATTTATGTTGAAGAAGAATATCGTAAAGATTGGGATGACTTAAATATGTGGAATTTGAAAATGAAAAACAATGAACCTATTTATCGAGCATATTCAATGGCAAATCACCCAGCCGAAGGAAATATTGTTATGCTAAATATCAGAATTGCAACTCCACCATGGGATAGCAAGAAATGTAAATTTATGAATGTAAATCCGGGTAAATGCTCTTCATATATCTTCTCGCGAAAACCTGGCGATAAGGTTATGGTTTCTGGTCCTTATGGTGAGTTTCATATTAAACCAACTGATAAAGAGATGATTTATATTGGAGGTGGTGCCGGAATGGCTCCATTGCGCTCGCATATTTTTCATCTTTTTAATACCGAAAAAACAAACCGAAAAGTATCATATTGGTATGGAGCACGTTCATTGCGTGAAGTTTTTTATGAAAATGAATTTGAAGAAATTGAAAAAAAATATCCAAATTTTAAATTTAATTTAGCACTATCCGAACCAATGGCTGAAGATAATTGGACGGGCTATAAAGGTTTTATACATAGCGTAGTACTCGAAAATTATTTAAAAAACCACCCCGAACCCGAAGAAATTGAGTATTATTTATGCGGTCCGCCAATGATGAACGACGCTGTTTTTTGTATGCTTGATAGTATTGGTGTGCCAAAAGAAAATATTGCTTTTGATGATTTTGGTGGTTAGAAATTATATTTAATTTGCAATATCAAATAAATAATTGTATTTTTATAATCATTTTTAGAAATAAACGTTTATTGTTTTTAATAATATAAATATGAATACTTTTATTTTAAGATATTTAAGTTCGTTTTTAGCTTTAATTGGGCTTTTAATTGGATTTACTTCAAAAGTAATGGCTCAATATGGAGCACCACCTTCAAGTTTCAAAATTACTGGCAAAATTAAATCAGCAGAAACTTCAAAACCTATTCCAAATATTCAAGTTTCCTTATTAAATAGCGAATTTGGCAACAAAATATTTGTTAAAAGCGATAGTCTTGGTCGATTTAATATTAAAACCAGAAGTTATTCTATTGATAACGATACATTAGTTTTAAAAGCCGAAGATATTGATGGAGCTTTAAATGGTGGCTATTTTAACTCAGATAGCAAAAATATTATTTTTTCTGATTACAAAAAAAATGAAGTTGATTTCACTTTAAAAAATGGAGAAATTCCAACAAACATTGAACCTTCAGAAATTCCAATTTTCGATATGGTGATTTTGTCTCATTCAATCAAAGGACAATTTACAGTTGAATATAATGTTCCAAAAGCAGATCCTATTACATTTATCGTTTATAATGATTTTGGTTCTGAAATATATAATAAAAAAATTGAAATTAATAATACCATTGGCAAATATATTATCAAACTTAACAATCCATTAAATGGCGATTATTCTATTTGTTTAATTCAAAATGCAGCAATAATTTCAAAAAAAATCACAATAGAATGAAAAACAATTTAACAAGAACATCATCATTTATCGTTCTTCTTGTAATGAGCGGTTTAATTTTTATTTTATCAGGATGTAGAACTCGTCAAATGTCTGCAAAATATGGTGGACCGCCGGTTACAAAGTACGGAATTAGACCTACTTCTTATCAACAAATTGATTTCAAAAATGATGATAATTTAACCGTCAAAAAAGGATTATCATAAATGGCAAATGGAATAAAACCATCTTTCACAAAAA
>CAYTJB010000140.1:0-6433 GCA_964437995.1 uncultured Bacteroides sp.
TGAAATCTAAAAACTCTGTTTTGATAAACATTAATAATCGAATCATTTATTGTATCACAAACCTCATATTCATCAGAACATTCTGTTTGACACGTTAAGTGAAAATTATCATTATTTATTGAAATTGTTGTATCAAAAGATTCTTCATTTGAAATTTCACAATCAATCTTTTTAATTGCATATTGAGATTGCTTATTTTTATCATCTTGATTTTTATCTACATTATTACAGCTGATGTAAAATAATGAAGTTATAAACAGAAAACTAATTTTTTTCATCATTTAACTATTAAAGGGTTAAAAAATATCGGGTTCTCACTATAACCACTTAAAAAAAATATTAATCAAAATCTATTTTAGATAAAAATAAAATTTTCCTTAGAAGTCGTTTTTTCGCAATAATGGCATTGTAGTTTCATGGCATCTTTGTCAATAACAGAAAACTTTGTTGAAATATGTTCGTGGTTTGTAACGCAATTAGGGTTTATACATTTAATAAACCTTTCAACAATTTCGGGTGCTTCCACTGGTTTCTTTTCAATAATTTCAAAATCTTTTATTACAGTTAGTGTAGCCGAATGGGCAACAATTGCAATTTTATTAATTTCTTCTTTTTCAAAAAACTTATTTTTAACCTTGATAATTCCTTTTTTGCCGTAACGACGGCTATCGAGGTTGATACCAAACAAAATTTGGTTATCAAATGTATCCAAGTTTAAAATTTTGATTACTTGAAAAACGTTTTTTGAAGGAATATGATCAATTACAGTGCCGTTTTCTAATGCCGAAACTATTAATTCTTTTCTTGTTTTTTTACTTTCCATTATATTTTCAATTAAAAATTTTACAAACTAATTACTTAATACCTAATATTGAAGCCATTAATGCTTGGCGAACATACACACCATTGCGAGCTTGTTGAAAATAATAAGCCTGCTTCATGTCGTCCACATTTTCATTAATTTCGTTTACTCGTGGCAACGGATGTAGCACTTTCATATTTGGTTTGCAATTACTTAGCATATCTCCGTTTAGAATGTAGGCATTTTTAACTCGTTCATATTCAACAGGGTCAGAAAAGCGTTCGCGTTGAATGCGTGTCATATACAATATATCAACAAAAGGTATAACCTCATTCAAATCAGTGTATTGATAATATTCAAGATTTCTTTCTTTAATATGACGTTTTACGGCACTTGGCAGTTTTAATTCTAAAGGCGAAACAAAGTGAAAAGTACAATTAAAATTAGCTAAGGCAATTACATTAGAATGAACGGTTCTGCCATATTTTAAATCGCCTACAAAAGCAATGTGCAAATTATCTAATTTTCCTTGCGTTTTACGAATAGAATATAAATCGAGCAAACACTGTGTGGGATGTTGGTTTGCTCCATCACCAGCATTGATGATAGGTACTGAAGATACTTCGCTGGCAAAGCGTGCACTGCCTTCCAACGGATGACGCATCACAATTAAATCGGAATAATTTGCTACCGTTTTAATTGTATCTTTTAGCGATTCGCCTTTTTTAACACTTGAGCTTGAGGCATCAGAAAAACCAATTATTTTTCCGCCTAATTGGTTCACAGCACTTTCAAAACTCAATCGAGTTCTCGTTGATGGCTCAAAAAATAAAGTGGCAACTATAAATTTCTCAAAGATATTTTGCTTCGGATTTTTTTCAAACTCTTCGGCAATGTCGAGTATTTTCAAATACTCTTCTTTTGAATAATCATTGATGGATACTAAGCTTTTGTTTTTCATAATTTATTGGGTTTAATTGAATTTTTCTCTTTTCAAAAATACGATATAAAATTTTTATTCCAAAAAAAAGGCGACTAAATTAGTCGCCTTTTAATAAGATGTTAGTTACATCCGCAGCCACAGCCGCTTTTTTTAACCAAATTATGTTTTTGAACAAAATCAGCAACCACTTGTGTTAAGTTTGGATAGCCAATTTCTTGTAATTCGTAATCAACCTTTGTGTATGGTTTGTTAATTTTGATAATTCTTGTCAAATCAATTGGAGTTGCAATTACTACAGCATCACAATCAGTATTATTGATAGAAGTTTCTAAATCCTTAACTTGTTCAGCACCGTAACCCATAGCTGGCATTAAGGTACCTATGTTAGGATAAATTCTGAAAGTTTCAGCAATTTTACCAACAACGAAAGGACGTGGGTCAACCAATTCTTTTGCTCCAAATTTCATTGCAGCTACAGTACCGGCACCTAATTTCATTTCACCGTGAGTTAATGTTGGGCCATCTTCAACAACCAATACGCGTTTTCCTTTAATCAATTCAGGATTGTGAACAGTTAATGGAGAAGCAGCATCAACAACAATAGCATTAGGGTTGATTTTTGCGATGTTATCTCTAACAATTTGGATGGCATCTGGAGCAGCACTGTCCATTTTGTTGATAACAATTACATCAGCAACACGGGCAGTAACTTCACCTGGGTAATAGCTAACTTCATGACCTGGACGGTGTGGATCAACTACAGTAACAGTTAAATCTGGTTTAAAGAATGGGAAGTCATTGTTTCCACCATCCCATAAAACTACATCACAACCATCAGGATCGTTTTCAGCAGCTCTTAAAATTGCTTCGTAATCAACACCTGCATAAATAACGTTTCCACGTACTACATGTGGTTCGTATTCTTCCATTTCTTCAATGGTACATTTGTGTTTAGCTAAATCGGCAACAGTAGCAAAGCGTTGAACTTTTTGTGCATTCAAATCGCCATAAGGCATTGGATGACGTGCAGCTACAACTTTTAAACCTTGAGCCATTAATAATTCAATAATTCTTCTTGAAGTTTGGCTTTTTCCACAACCTGTTCTAACGGCACCTACTGCAATAACTGGTTTTGTACTTTTTATTTGAGTGTCTTTTGGTCCTAATAAAATAAAATTGGCTCCGGCAGCATTTACTACAGAACTAACGTTCATTACTCTGTTGTAAGGAACATCGCTGTATGAAAATACACAATCATCAGCTTTTAATTCTTTTATTAATCTTGGCAATTCTTCTTCAGCCAAAATAGGAATTCCTGCAGGATACAAATCTTCGCCGGCTAATTCTTTTGGATATTTTCTTCCATCAATATCAGGGATTTGGGCAGCTGTAAAAGCTACAACATTGTAATTGGCATTGCCTCTGTAATAACAGTTAAAGTTGTGAAAATCACGACCGGCAGCTCCAATAATGATAACATTTTTTTTCATTATTCTATACCTTTTTATGTTTATAAATGATTGATTTAATATTCTGCTGCAAAGTTAGAATTTTAAGTGTAGCGAACAAATATTTTTTAAAACTTTATTTTGAAAAAATGTTAAATCACTATTTACCAATCATATATAATACAATTAAGCTTCATTACAAAAAAATACCCCTTCATTATCCATTTCGCTTAAAGAAACTATTACTACTTTATTGATAAGTTCTGAATTGGATTTGGTTTTTACACGAATATAATTATCTGTAAATCCATATATAAAACCATGGTGTATATCCGATTCAAACAGCACTTTTTTGGTAGAACCTATGTTTTGCATATAAAAATCGTGTTTCTTTTGGTCGGAAAGTAGTTGCAGTTGTTTGCTCCTTTCGCGGCGAATATATACAGGCACTTTGCCTTCTAATTTAGCTGCTATGGTATCAGGGCGTTCGGAATAAGTAAAAACATGCAAATAAGAAATGGGTAAGGATTCAATAAATTGGTAAGCATCTTGAAAATCTTCATCGGTTTCGTTTGGAAACCCTGTAATTACATCGGCTGCTATACAGCAATGGGGCATTAATTCCTTAATTTTACTAATTCTATCAGCAAATAGTTCTCTTTGATAGTGTCGTTTCATCAACTTCAAAATTTTATTGCTGCCCGATTGTAATGGAATATGAAAATGTGGTAAAAACTTTGTTGATTTTGATACAAATTCTATAATTTCATCGGTCAATAAATCAGGTTCTATAGACGAAATCCGGTAACGTTCAATACTTTGCACTTTATCCAAAGCTTGTATCAATTCAAAAAAACTTTCGTTGTTTTGCTTGCCAAAATCGCCAATATTTACACCGGTTAAAATAATTTCTTTTAAACCTTCGCTGGCAATTTTTTGTGCCGATTTTACTATGTTTTCAATAATATCACTCCTACTTCTGCCTCTGGCAAAAGGAATGGCACAATAGGTGCAAAAATAATCACAACCATCCTGAATTTTCAGAAATGAACGGGTACGATCGCCTGATGAATAAGATGGAACAAATTCATCATTTCTATCCATTTGTTTTACACCACTATAGGCACAATGTTCATGAGTATTTTCCCGATTTATCAGCATTTCGAGCAGTTTGTGCTTTTCGTTGTTGCCTACAATAATATCAACACCTTCAATTTCCTGAATTTCATCAGCTTTTAATTGTGAAAAACAACCAATTACGGCAACTTTAGCATCAGAATTTCTTTTAATAGCAGCTCTGATGGCTGTTTTGCATTTTTTTTCAGCAATAGAAGTAACAGTACAGGTGTTTATAACATATACATCAGCATTTTCTTTAGAATCAACTATTTCGAAACCATTCTCAATAAATTGTCTTGATAGCTGGGATGTTTCTGCAAAGTTTAATTTACATCCAAATGTTTGAAAAGCTACTTTTTTCAATTTAGTTATTGGTTATTAAGTTATTATGTTATTAGTTTATTGAGTACTATACTTTTAATGATTTTTTTGTCATACTGAACGAAATGAAGTATCTCATTAATAATAACTTTTATTTTATGAGATTCCTCGTTATCACTACTATTGACGTATTGCATAAGTTACAGAAAAACAAATAGTTGATTTTATGTTTAAATAGAACGCTGATCCCGAAACTTCGGGACAGATTCGTTCCGAAAACGCTGATTTTTTTAAATATTTTTAGTTTAAATCCGTTTTTATTCGCGTTTCCCTTTAGGGATCCGCGTTATCCGCGTTCCGATTTTTTTATTAAGTATTGAAAAATATTGCCATTATTTACATTTTTTATATCTGTTGAATACTTGATGGAAATAACGTCATTTATCTTATTTTGTTATTTTCAACATTACTCATCGGAATGACAAACAGCGCTATGTATTACATCACTTATCACTTTTCGCTTTCTGACTTTTTAACTACTTCACCAAATAAATCGTAATCCTCTGCATTTATAATTCTTACATTGTAGAAATTACCAACATTCAGCTTTTGCTTTTTGCTTGAAATTAAAACTTCATTATCCACTTCGGGAGAATCATGTTCGGTTCTTCCAACCCAATAATCACCTTCTTTTCGGTCGATGATAGTTTTAAATACTTTGCCAATCTTGGCTTTGTTAATCTCGGCTGAAATTTGTTGCTGTAACTCCATAATTTCCGCTACTCTTTGTTCTTTTACTTTAGCAGAAATCGTATCTTTCAATTTGTATGCCGAAGTATTTTCTTCAGGCGAATAAGCAAAAACGCCCAATCTTTCAAATTTTGTTTCTGCAACAAAATTTTTCAACGCTTCAAATTTTGCCTTGGTTTCGCCAAGGTAGCCAACTATTAATGTAGTCCTGATGGAAATCTCAGGGATTTTATTACGCATTTTTGTAATTAAATCCATTGTTTTCTTACCATCAATATTCCGTTTCATCGAATTTAAAATAGAATCATCAATATGTTGTAATGGAATATCAAGATATTTACAAATATTATCATATTTAGCCATTATATTGATGACATCCATAGGGAAAGAAGCAGGATAAGCATAATGTAACCTAATCCATTCTATACCTTTTACCTGAGCTAATTTTTCGAGTAATTCAGCTAACTTACGTTTTTTGTACAAGTCCATACCGTAATAAGTAAGGTCTTGTGCAATCAATATCAATTCTTTTACACCTTGTTTAGCCAACCATTTAGCTTCCGCAACTAAATCTTCGATGGGTTTTGAAATATTTTTACCTCTAATTAAAGGAATGGCACAAAACGAACAGTTGCGATTGCAACCTTCGGCTATTTTTAAATAAGCGTAATGTGTAGGAGTTGTGAGCATTCGCTCTCCCAATAATTGGGTTTTTAAGTCAACTTCTAATGTTTGTAATAATTCCGTTAAATCGTTTACACCATAAAAAGCATCTACTTCGGGCATTTCGGCAGTTAATTCTTTTTTATAACGCTGCGACAGGCATCCCATCACATATACCTTTTTGATTTTGCCTGTTTTCTTGGCTTCCGAAAAATTTAAAATGGTATCAATAGATTCTTGCTTGGCATCGGCAATAAAACCACAAGTATTGATAATAATAATATCGGCATCTTCTTTTTCCGATTCATGCATTACCTCGTATTTCTCAGCCAATTGACGCATGAGTTGTTCTGAATCTACCAGATTCTTTGAACAACCCATGGTAAT
>CAYTJB010000140.1:6443-7763 GCA_964437995.1 uncultured Bacteroides sp.
CAAAGGAAAATGTATACCCCTCGTTGGGGGTTACAGAAATTACCTGTCACGAATCACTTAATTATTTTTCGAAATTTTAGATATGCCGAATAACTTTTTGTTTGGGTTTTGTTTTCAAATATGAAATGTTTTAGCGAAACTTAACCCTGACAGGGCTTTAAGCCCTGTCAGGGTTGTGAATAAATTACTCTTTCACAAATTTGCTTATCATACTATTCTTATCAGTATTAACTTTTACCACATATAAGCCTTTGGCAAACTCACTAATGTTAAGTTCTGTTTGTGGTTGTTCTATGGTTTGTCGCAAAAGTAGTTGCCCTTGTATATCATAAATGGAAACACTTGTGCTTTGTAGGTTTGTTAGTTGTTCTATGCTTATGGTGAATTTGTTAGTGGCAGGGTTGGGGTGCATTATAACATTATTGTTAGCTGTAATATCTGCTGTCCATGCTCCACCTCCATTAGTAGTTTTTAGAATTGTACCATATTCACCAACTACATATCCAGTGTTTACATTTGCAAAATTTACGCAATGTAATTTTTTGCTGGTAATATATGGTTGAATTACCCATGTTGTTCCTCCATTAATTGTTTTTTTTATGGTTCCAATTTCACCAACGGCATATCCTGTATTTGTACTTGTAAAGAATACAGAAAATAAATCAGCTTTAAACCCTGAAGTTTGACTTTGATCTATCCAATTTATTCCACCATCGGTAGTTTTAAGTATAGTTGCATAAGGGCCTACAGCATAACCAGTGTTTGAATCTGTAAAATAAACAGAATTTAATTGATAAAAATTATTTGAAGTAGGACATGACCAGTTTATTCCTCCATTTGATGTTTTTCCAACATTTCCAAAATAACTTATAAAGCCTGTATTTGTATTTGTGAAAAAGACAGAAGATAAATAAAATAAAGTACCTGAAGTTTGACTAACCCAACTAATTCCTCCATCAGTAGTATTCAATATTGTTCCATTATAACCGACAGTATAACCTGTATCTGCATTTATAAAAAAAATGGAATACAAGCAATATGAAGTTCCTGAATTCTGAGGTATCCAAGTTGTTCCTCCATTAATGGTTTTAAGCATTATAGAAGAAGTAGTATCAGAAATTGAATACCCACCAACAGCATAACCCGTATTTGTATCTGTAAAATATACTGAAAATAATCTATATGAAGTTCCTGAATTCTGGGTTATCCAGTTTATTCCGCCATTTGTAGTTTTAAGAATTGTCCCAGTATCACCAACTGCATATCCAATATTTGCGTTTGCAAAAAAAACAGAGCATAATGTATTTGTAGTCCCTGAAT
>CAYTJB010000141.1:0-7647 GCA_964437995.1 uncultured Bacteroides sp.
AGGAAAATTTGGTTAATTTTGTCGCAATTTTTAGTAACAATGACAGAAATGGAAAAATATAGGATATTTGACAATGAACTCGAAAAACTCACAGAAAGGGTAGTTAAAATGAGTCATTTAGTTGAAGAACAAGTAAGTAATGCAGTTCTTGCTTTAAATAATTGTGATGTAGAATTGGCGAAACATGTAATTGAAAACGACAATAAAGTAGATAAATTAGATGTTAAAATTGACAAACTTTGCCAGAAAATTTTTGCCTTACAACAGCCTGTTGCTACCGATTTACGATACATTATTTCATCGTTAAAAATCAACAATGATTTGGAACGTATTGGCGACCACGCTGTAAATATTGCCAAAAGAATAGACTCATTATGCGATTATACTAATTTTTCAAAAGAATTGGGTATTGATAAGGTTGCAAACCAAACAGTAATGCTCTACAAAGATGTTGACCAGTTGATTAAAACGCATAATTTGGTGTTAGCAACAGATATTTTCAAAAATGCAATTGAAATTAAAGATAGTTGTCATCAAATTTCTGAAAAGATTATTGAAGAAATGATGCATCAAAAAGAAGTGATTGTGGTAGCTACAAACATTATGATAATTGTAAATTTAATTGAACGTATTGCTGCATATTCAACCAATGTAGCCGAATCAATTATTTTTGTGGTAGAGGGGAAAATTGTAAAACATCAGAAAAAAGGCGAAGAATTGTAATTAATCTTATTTTTGTAAATAAAATGAACCTATTTTTTGTAGTATTTGCAGCACTTTTTTCGGTAATGAATCCATTCGGGACTGTACCGGTTTTTGTGGGTTTAACAAAAGAAAAAACAAAGAAAGAAATTAAAAGTATTGCATTTTATACCTCTTTAAATGTTTTTGTTATTCTTTTAATTTCATTCTTTTTAGGAAAGTATTTGCTGGTTTTCTTTGGAATAAGCATACAATCCTTAAAAATTGCTGGAGGTTTGATAATTGCAACTTCAGGCTTTGCATTGTTAACGGGTACATTCTCAAAACACAAGGGAATGAAAAAGGCTGTGAAAGAAGATGCTTCAAAGCGTTCAGAAATAAGCCTAACACCATTAGCAATACCAATGTTGGCAGGTCCTGGTACTATTTCATTGCTTATTACTTATAACCAAGAATACATAAATATAATTGAGATACTAATATTGGTAGCCGCTATGTTTGCAATTTCTCTTTTAATATTTTTTATTCTAAGAAGTTCAGATATAATAGTAAAATATATGGGCGCATCTGGTTTAAATGCTTTATCCAGAATAATTGGTTTTATTGTTATTGCAATAGGAGTTGAGTATATTTTATCAGTTGTACTGCAAATCTTGCATTAGAAAGTGGTCAAAACGATAAATGTATTAATAGAAAAGTAAAACCATTAAAATAGTCTAATTTTTAAGCTATAGCAATAGTAATTATTAATAAGTTAGCTACAAATTGAGTTAGATTTTTTATACCGCTTAACAATTACTTAATATAAAATTAATTTAGGCTTAACAGCCATTGCTTTTTTTCGATATACTTTTGTATTGTAAAAATTAATATATACAAAAAATGAAAAAAGCAATTTTATTATCAATTTTATTTACGGCATCAATTTGTTTTACTCAAGCAGGTAACCCTTTAAAATCAGAAAAAAATGCAGAATCTGAAATAATATTAAAGGGCAAGGTTATTGATAAAACAACAGGAGAAGCTTTAGTAGGTGCTACTATTAATGTTGGAAATTCAGAATATAAAGCATATACTGATTTAGATGGCAATTTTGAAATAAAGAATATAAAAGAAGGAAGCTACAATATTATAGTTTCATACATTTCTTATATTGATAGCTTAATTGAGCAAGCCATTGTGAAATCAACAGCTAATAATTCAATGGAAATTGAATTAATTGAAACAAAGAAATAAAATTCTGTAAAACCCAATATATCTTTCCCGCCGTATTAATATAACGAAAGTTATGTTTTTACGGTATTTTTTATATATTTGCAAATGGAATGATAATTGTGTATAGAAACTATTAGTAAATTTCAACTACTTATAAAACATAAAATAGCCATTAGGAATAATCCTGAAAATTCGGGACAAACTGACAATCTTATTATGGCGTATTCCATTTGAAAATTAGATAATTATAAAAATAATAACAGATGAAAAAAACTTTTTTAATTTTTAGTATTTTATTTTTAAACTCACTATTTATATTTTCACAACATCTGGAAATAGAAAATGGTATTTATTATAAAGATAATAAATTATATACAGGTACTCATAAAGAGTACTTCGAAAATGGAAATTTAAAAATGGAAATCAATATTGTGAGTGGTATTAATGATGGTTTATCCATTTACTATTTTGAAAATGGGAACAAGAAAGAACAACAATCTTATAGTAAAGGCGAAAAAGAAGGAATTTGGATTACATGGAACAAGAATGGGACTAAAACAGCTGAAGCACGTTATTTAAAAGGTAAAAAGCACGGATTTTGGTACATTTGGGATGAAAATGGAGAAATAATACGTGAAATGAAATACGAAAACGGTGAAAAAACGGGTGTGTGGAAAATGTGGGATAAAAATGGAAATCTAATACAGGAAAGAAAATATTAAAAAATAAGTTTTATTATATTAAAAAAGAGCAACTTAGATTATTTTAGGTTGCTCTTTTTTTATTGCTAATGTTTAGAAATTGTTAAATTAATATTATCTTAAGTTTAATTTACAGTAAATAATTAATATAAACTTAACATGCTTTATACTAACATATTACATTATAATATGTTATTTTGCAAACGTTTTTAATCATTAATAAATTAAGCAAGTGAAGTTTTATAATCAATTATTTTGCATTATCTTACTATTTATTTTTTCAGAAATAAAAGTTTATTCTCAAACAGGTTCAATTCAAGGAGTTGTAATTGACAAAAAAACAAAAGAAACCATTATTGGAGCCAATGTAGTTATTGCAGGCACAACAACAGGTAAATCAACCGATCTGAACGGTGAATTTAAAATTGAAAAATTAAATCCTGGTATATATCATATAGTTGTTTCATTTATTTCTTACATAAATTTTGAATTAAAAAATGTAAAAGTTGAAGCAAATAAAGCTACCAATCTAAAAATTGAAATAGAAGAAAAAACTACTACTCTGCAGGGAGTTACTATAACCGAGCGAAGGAAGACAGACACTGAATTATCAATAATGAGTTCAATCAGGCAAAGCAACTTAGTAGTTAGTGGTGTGTCGAGTCAGCAAATTGCAAAATCACAGGATAAAGATGCATCAGAAGTTATTCGTAGAGTTCCTGGCATTACGATTGTTGATGGGAGATTTGTAGTTGTCAGAGGGCTCATTGAGAGATACAATACCGTTTGGCTCAACAATGCTTCTACGCCAAGTTCCGAATCTGATGTAAGGGCTTTCTCCTTTGATGTTATACCAAGTAGCATGATTGACAGAATGATGATTTATAAAACCTCTGCTCCTGAATTACCTGCAGACTTTGCCGGTGCTGCCATTCAGATTTTTACAAAAAATATTCCTGAAAAAAATTCTTTAACTATAGGTTATACTGCTGGCATACAACAAGGAACTACATTTAGTAATTTCTACAGATATAAAAGTGGAAAAACCGATTGGTTAGGTTATGATGATGGGACAAGAAGTCTGCCATCAGGTTTTCCTTCCACAGATGAATTTAATAAACTTAGTGATTTTACAGGTACTTCAACTCAAATTGAAGCTCAAAAAGCTGAAATTACCCGATTAGGGAGAACTTTTAATAAAACATGGACTGCAGACAGACTTACAGCACCTAATAACAATAGTTTATCAATAGGTATTACCAGAAAATTTGAACTTGGTAAAATTGAAATAGGTAATATAACTTCTTTATCATACAGTAATTCTTTCGATTTCAACGAAATAAATAAAACAGGTTTTATTTCTTATGATACTGTAAAAGATAAGGCCCAGTATTCTTATGATTTTACTGATGAGGAATATACTAACTCTGTTAAAATAGGAGCTTTGTTTAATTGGTCATTTTTAGTAAACAAAAAAAATATTATTGAATTACGCAACTTATTTAACCGGAATGGTAATACTAAAACCATTTTACGTTCAGGAAAAGAATACTATTTTAGTTCAGATGGGACTCCTATTAAAGCCACAGAATTAGCATATACCAGCCGAACCACTTATTCAGGACAATTGGGTGGACAACATAAACTGAACGAAAACAAAACTAAAATTGACTGGACACTGGGTTATGCCTATGCTAATAAAATTCAGCCCGATAACAGAAGAACATACTCTACTTTTTATGATGCAGGTGGAGATATTACCGATCCAAATTATGGGAAATATGCATTGGCAATTTCTAAAGATGCAAATGCAGACCTTAACGGCAGACTCTTTAAAGATATGAACGAAAATATATTAATCGGAGGAGCCAATCTGGAACAAAAACTGTGTATTAAAGATTTTCGACCTGAATTGAAAATAGGTATATATACTGAGAGAAAAAAAAGAACTTTTAATGCACGAAATATCGGTTTTACGATAGCTCGATCAAGTAACTTTAATATAGATTTATTTCAAAGTCTTGAAGAAATTTATCGTGATACTAATATTAATTTTCCTTCAGGCTTGAGAGTGGACGAAAAAACCAATCTGTCAGATTCTTATGAAGCTGAAAATAGGTTATTTGCTGCATATATAGCTTTTAAATTACCTATTACGGCTCTACTGAATATTTATACTGGATTAAGAATCGAAAATAATAGACAAATTTTATCCGGTTATAGCAATAAAACTAACAAAGCTGTAGAAATTATAAATGATACTTTAGATTTCTTTCCATCTTTAAATGCAACCTACTCATTTACCGAAAAATCATTGTTACGATTTGCTTACGGAATGACTATCAATCGTCCGGAATTCAGAGAAATAGCTCCCTATTCTTATTACGATTTTGAATTAAAATCTACAGTTTATGGTAATGAATCATTGAAAAATGCTTACATTCATAATTTTGATTTGCGTTACGAATGGTATCCTTCTTTGGGAGAAATATTTACAATAGGAGCTTTTTACAAATATTTTAAAAATCCGATAGAAGCTACATTAATTCCTACATCAGGTTCAGGTGGTTGGGATTATTTATTTTTAAATACAGAATCTTCAACAAGTATGGGAGCAGAAATTGACATGCGAAAATCATTTAGCAATTTGGCTAAAAAAGATAATATCCTCAGAAATTTCAGGCATCTAACTTTAACATTCAATGCTTCATACATTTTTAGTAAAATCATTTCCAATGAATCTTATGTAAGAGATAAAGAGCGTCCAATGCAAGGACAATCACCATTTATTATCAATACTGGAGTTTATTATCAAAATGACAGTATGGGATTAATGGTTAGTTTAATGTACAATGTAATTGGCAAACGTATTATGTATGTTGGAAATCCAAATAGTCCGCATATTTACGAAATGCCATTCAACTTATTGGATTTATCAATCAATAAGACTTTTGGGAAACATTTCGCCATAAAATTTGGTATTAAAAATTTGTTGAATGATAAAGTGGAATTCAAACAAACGGTTGAATATAATAAAGATACAAATAATGATGGTATTGGTGATGGTATAGTTGAACGCGAACAAATTACAAAAACATATCATCCGGGAAGATATTTCTCTTTAGGATTTACCTATAATTTTTAAGAAAATTATAATCTAATATCTGCAAATAAGATTGAATCAAATAATAAAGCAATATTATTTTTTAAATTTCACAAACTACTCTTATTAACGATAACTTAAAGTTAAATTAAAACTAAGTTAACATACTGTAAATAAATTAGTAATAGTTTTGCATCAGAAACTAATTCAAAAAAAAAATTAATTAAATTCAAAAAAAAATGAAAAAAATTTTTACACTAGTAGTTGCTTTATTTATTGCAACATTTTCAAATTCTTATGGTCAAGATTCTCCTTTACTAACTGGAGCATCTTTTAGCAACCCTATATTAAATGATCCATTTTTTGATCAGGTAACTTATAGAGGTGCTTTTGGAACTACTAATTGGGCTGCAGGATGGACAAATTTTGATCCACAAACTACAGCTTATCCTGCAACTACAGTTACCATTGCTGCCGGTGATATTACAACTAATACTACTTGGACTGCTAATAATGTTTATTTATTAAACGGTTGGGTTTATGTAAAAGCAGGTGCTACTTTAACCATTGAGCCAGGAACCATAATTCGTGGTGACAAAACTAATAAAGGAGCATTAATTATTGAAAAAGGAGCAACTATCAATGCAAATGGAACTGCTGCTAATCCTATTGTATTCACTTCAAATCAAGCTGTCAATAACCGCGATTATGGTGATTGGGGTGGTATTATTATTCTTGGTAATGCTGTTCTTAATGTTGCCGGTGGGAGTGCTACTATTGAAGTTGGTGTTGGCTCAACTTACGGTGGAACTAATGATGCTGATAATTCTGGTATCTTTAAATATGTAAGAATTGAATTTCCTGGCATTGCTTTTGCTACCAACAACGAAATCAATGGTTTAACTATGGGTGGTGTTGGAAGTGCTACACAGATTGATTATGTTCAGGTTTCTTATTCAGGCGATGATTCTTTTGAATTTTTTGGAGGTAAAGTTAATGCTAAACACTTAATCGCTTTTAGAGGCTGGGACGATGATTTTGATACCGATTTTGGTTATAGAGGTAAAATACAATTTGCTGTATCATTGAGAGATAAAGAAATAGCTGACGTTTCAGGTGCTAATTCTTTTGAATCTGATAATGATGGAAGTGGTTCAACTAATACACCTGTTACCAATTGTATATTCAGTAACTTTAGTCTTTTTGGTCCTTTGGTTAATACAACTGATGTTATTCACAGCAATTATAAAAGAGCCATGCACTTACGCAGAAATACTAAATTAAATGTATTTAATTCTGTTTTTTCAGGTTGGCCTACAGGTTTATTTATTGATGGAACTGCTACTCAAGCTAATGCAACTTCTAACGAGTTAAAAATAGAAAATTGTGTATTAGTTGGTATGATTAACTTCTTCGCTTCTCAATTTGAAAGAAATTATTTCCTAAACAATACTCGCAATAATGATACTATGGCTACTACAGCAATGATGATGATTCCTAATTATTTTAACTTAACCAATCCCAACTTTTTACCAACTGTAGGTGTTGGTATTACCGAAGGTGGTTTAAGCAATATTAATATATACAACTACGAAAACTCTATTTACGTGAACTTAAACAATAAAGTTGAAAATATTGAAGCAATTTTATACAATATTATGGGACAACCAATATTAAAAACAGTTTTAAATAATTCTTCAAACACAATTAATACAACGGGATTAAAAGGTTTGTATATTATTAACGTAAGAACTTCAAAAGGAAGTGTAAACAAAAAATTATTCTTATAATTTTTAGCTCTCATTTAATTTATATTTCTCATTATTTTTTTTAAGTGGTTCTCAAAATTGAGAGCCACTTTTTTTGTCTTATATACTAAAACGCTTTTAAATATTGTAAATAATTTGTAACTTTGTCAAAATTTTA
>CAYTJB010000142.1:0-217 GCA_964437995.1 uncultured Bacteroides sp.
GACGCAAAAAACAAAAGCCTTTATTTCAGTGCATACGAAAATTAGAATGCACATACAACCCAGATCGAGATGACTTTCACCCTCATTTTCATTTTATAATTGACACAAAAAATGCAGCTAAAGAGTTTCAAAAGGAATGGTTAATCTACTATCCAAATGCCAATATAAAAGGCCAGGACATAACACCTGCTCACAACCCAATTGAACTTTTTAAGTA
>CAYTJB010000142.1:361-723 GCA_964437995.1 uncultured Bacteroides sp.
GCATAGGATAGGTGTAGAAGGTGAAATATTTACATACGATTGGCTTAATACATTCACAGGAGAACTTTTAACAGGATTTCAACCAACCGAGAAAGAATACAACTATCAAAAAAGAATACGATATTTGCAAACATGAAAAATAGACTCCCATTAATAATAACTCTTGTAACCGGTGCCGGTTTATTCTTTTGGCTTAGACGCAAAAAAGCCGCAGGTATGAATTTAAGATACGAACCAATTGATATTGCTATTGATTCGCAGCGAAGCGCAGCTTCATTGTTTTCGCGAATTTACTACAATCTTAAATTAAGACTTATTAACAACGAAAGCGCAAATGTTAATATTAGAGCAATTAACTTGCA
>CAYTJB010000142.1:910-1187 GCA_964437995.1 uncultured Bacteroides sp.
GAAATTAACGTAAACGGATTTGTTGACACCGATCTCGGAAGGTTAAACATAAACTTTACAAAAGATTTTGGAAGCGGCCGAATAAGTGCGCCTGTAATTTTAACCGGCGATAAATTTACATTGATGTACAAAAAAAACTTGCAGCCAACAGGACGCAAAGCGCGTGATGTTTATAAGTATATGTTAAACGCGATTAATACAGGCGCAAAAATTAACGATTTTGTAGTAGTTAATGAAACAGGCCAAGAAATACCAGGTACATTGTTTTTTGACCAGG
>CAYTJB010000142.1:1197-2258 GCA_964437995.1 uncultured Bacteroides sp.
GTTATGATTTAAGCTTTTCGCGCAACTAATGAAAACACCAATTGCAGTTGGTATAATTTGCGGCCTTGCTTACTTAGATAGCTTGCAAGCTGCAGAAGCTATAAACGGAAAAATTTTATTTCGTTCTAAATGGTTTAAGCCTTACAAAAAAGGAAAACCAACATTGCCAAATAAATACTATACTAAAACAGGCGTTTATATAATTAGAAGCAAGCAAAGCAAAAAACCAATTTATGTTGGATATAGTGCAAGCAGTTTAAAAAAAACTTTGTATAGGCACTTTCAAAATTGGAACGACCGAGAACAAGACCGCTATGTATATGACCCTTCTAAATATGAATTAAAAATTTATAGAACCGGAAAAGCAACCGCAAATCGTTTAGAAAAATACCTAATCGACAAATTAAAGCCAAAACACAACAAATTAAAATATCCTTCATTGTTCGAAAAAGGCGAACAGGAATACCCATACAAAAACTATTTTAACAGTTTTACTGTTGAACCAGAAAGCCCTTTTTAATGTATAGAATAAAACCTTTACAACTTGCAAAGGCGCGCAAAATTGGTGTTCAGATTCGCCCATCAACAAGAGCCGGAAAAAAAATCGACGTTTATAAAAACGGCCGTAAAATAGCCTCAATAGGTGCGCGCGGCTATTTTGACTACGAAACACACATTGAGCGCAACGGATTACAATTTGCTAACAACCGGCGAAGGCTTTACAACTTGCGACACCGAAACAATATGCGACCAGGTACACCAGGTTATTATGCTGCAAAAATTTTATGGTAATGAATTACGACGGAAAGACAACAACAGTTAAACGAAACGCAAAGACCGGCGATATAATACAGGCTTTAATTAATGCCGTACCAAATGCAGTTAAACAGTTTAAAAAAGTACCAACAACAATTTTTACAGGCAATGCAAAAAAAGACGCCATTGCAGCCTGTATGTACGTTCGAGACCGCGTAAAATATAAGGCCGATGGTTTTAATTTTCAAGACATTCAAGCCCCTGGGAGAATGTTCAACGACACTAAACAGGCCGACTGCAAAAGT
>CAYTJB010000142.1:2272-3387 GCA_964437995.1 uncultured Bacteroides sp.
ATACCAACGCACGTTTACATATATGTTTTTGATAAGTCAAATAATAAACTTACTTTTGACCCTTGTATAAAAAATTTAAAGGAAAGCCCAAAAGCAACCTATATTTTAGACATGGATGTTAGATATTTAAGTATGCCATATAATTACGGAATAGAAGGCAAAAAGGAACGCCAAAAACGGCGCGAAGAACGTAAAGCCAAAAAAGCAGCCAAAAAAGCCGCCGGAGATGACCCAAAAGGACTACCAAAAATTACTTTAGCACCGGCGCGAGGCGCATTTTTAGGTTTAGTTGCTTTAAATTTTCGCGGCATTGCTTCAAGGTTAGACCAGGCGATTAAAAAAGATTCAGCAAAGGTTAGGGAATTTTGGAATAAGTTAGGCGGCGATTTTTCGAAGCTTAAAGAAAACGTTGATAAGAACAAAGGCAAAAAACCTTTGTTGGGAGCAAAAGGTATTGACGGAATCGGAACATTTGAAGATTATTATTTAAATGAAAGTTTTATTGGAGTTGAGCCGGTAACAACCGCAGCCGCCGGAGCAGCCGTTGCAAGTCCAATTTTATTGGCACTTGAGAAACTTTTAAAAGCTTTAAAAATTGGCGGCATTGTAGCCGAAGCCGGAGGAAAAACAATTGAACTGTTGACACCGGAAGAAAAGCAAGCAACAACACCTTTAGATGCAACAGGCGAAGGATTCCAAGCGTCAGACCCAGAACCAGGAGCGCAAAAGGAAGCAAAAACAACACCAACCTTATTAACAGATTTTAAGCCGTCCCCGACTTTAATATATGGTTTAGTAGGTGCGGCTGCTCTCATTTATTTTATAACTAAAAAGAAATAACCAATGCCCATAAAAAAACGCGCAGTAAAGCGCAAGACCGCAACAAAGCGCACGTCAAAAATTACCGGTATTGCTTCATACGTTAAAAAAGTATTTAGCAGTCCAGGAGTTAAAAAAGTAAGCGCAACTATTAAAAGCCTTGAGGCAAAATTGAAAGCAGCTAAAAAGAAAAAAGCAGCCGCCGTAAAAATTGCGCGTAAAAAAATCAAATAGTGAAAGAAAGTTTTGAGGAACACGAAAGAAGATACAACGCTTGGAAGGAACACCTAAAAAAA
>CAYTJB010000142.1:3397-3861 GCA_964437995.1 uncultured Bacteroides sp.
GGAATGTACGACCTCATGATGACAGAAATAAAAAACTTAAACAACAAATATAAATTTTACCAAAATGGCAAAAAAAATGACCTCTAAACTACCCTTACAAGAAGTATTGGGAGTTATTGCCGGAGCAGTAGCCGCGAACCTTGTAACAAAGGCAGTTAATAAGGCGATGCCAACCGGTTCACCTGTTATTAAATCACTTATCCCAGTTGCGGCCGGTGTATTTTTAGCGACACAAAAAAACCCACTTGTAAAAGGTGCCGGTTTCGGTATGGTTGCAAAAGGTGGCAGCGCTCTTGTAGACGCTTTTCTACCCAATACCATGGGTGAAGTTGACGACCTTTTTATGAATGGCGACGACGATATTTTAAGCCTACCGGCTGACCAATCTATTTTGAGCCTACCGGCTGACCAATCTATTTTGACAGGAATGGATGAAGATGGGATTATGGAAGATGAAATGAGTA
>CAYTJB010000142.1:3871-5011 GCA_964437995.1 uncultured Bacteroides sp.
TTTCAGCAATGGAAGAACAAGATTTTTAATTTGCACCACTACTTAAAAAAAATAATAAAATGAGAAACGTTAGAGTTCAAGCAAGCCGTATTAAGGCACAAGGCGGCGACATTGTAGCTGCACAACCATTTAGCCGCCGTCAAGCGGTATTTAATTCAAAAGCTTCAGAGTATGCCGGACAAGGTGTAATTACTACGCCTGGTTATTTGCGTTTGGAACAGTTAGTAGCAACTGACAACGTTGCAACTACATTAAGCCAAATTAATTTTCAAACACTTGACACAAGCGGTGTAAAATTATCTACAGAGCGTCGCTTGAAGCTTGCCGATACTTTTACCATTACAGATATTTCTTTCTATTTAGGGACAGGTGCAAGTGCAGTAATTGGCGCACCAACACCGGCTGAAGTAGCTTCAGAAAGATTAAATACATTTCCAAATGCTGGAGTTCCTCAAATCGGTATTGCGGGCGGTAACTCTCTTGAGGCCGTTTATAACGGCTTTCTTTCTTTGCGTGTTGATACAACAACATTTTTGGATTCAATCCCGATGCGTCAATTTTACCGCGTAGGTGATGTTGCAACCGGTGTAGCACAGTCAACAGGTGCGCCTGCAGGTGCCGGTTTTATCAACCAATCTTCATGGCCTTTGTCTATGTTTGGACGTAGCGAATTGTTGCCAACAATTGAATTAAATGGCCAAAGTAACATTGAATTTGGTATTACTTTACCAACAACAGTTGGATATACTCAAGCTGCCGGTTTTAATGGATTCCTTAACCAGGGAGCAGCAACAGTTCAGCGCAACATTCAGCGCCGTTTGCGTTAATCGTTTGTTTAAATTTATATATATTGGGCGGCGGCTTATTGCCCTTGCCCTTTTTTTTTAACCTATGGAATACACAGAACAATTTTTAAAATATGTTAAGGAATTGGAAAGTAAATTCCATCCGTTAACAATGCCTTCTATCGAATGTTTATATATTATTTTTAACGAAGGCAAAGAACCTGATAAAGACGAAAAAACAACCTCAAAAAAATCTAAAAAATGAAACCGATAGTACGCTCATATCTTGCCGAAGTAAATCTCGGAAACGTTGCACCAGGTAACGGACAAAATATAAATATTCAAGACTACCCAC
>CAYTJB010000142.1:5021-6550 GCA_964437995.1 uncultured Bacteroides sp.
AGCTCAAATATATTCATAACAGATTTTAAAATTAATTGCGGAAACACTCCAGGTAGCTACCTTTTTTCTCTTAGCGCTCAAAATAACGGTGACCATAATTTCTTATTAACAGGAATAACATTGACTTTGTTGGACAAATTCAACATGGAGATAATGTACCAATATCCAACATTTGACCTTTGCCCTCCGTTTGTAGGTGGTTTTTATAGGGATTTTGTACCTTTTCCTTTACAACTGACAAAAAGTTATATCACAGTTTTAAGCAATATTGGACTTACCGCGAACGAATCAGTAATGATTAATTTTTTGTATGTTCCTATAAAAGATTATTCTAAATACAAGTCTTTTTATGGCGTTCGGTAATAACATAGAGTCAACATATATAAGGAAAATAAATTTTCCTTTTTTTGACCAAAATGGAAATACCAATAACGGCCAAAAGTTTTTTTTTCCGGAACACCCCGAAATTGATTCAAAAACCGTTGTTGGTATAGAGGCTCACTTACGTTCTGTTCCTTTCGGACCTAATGGCGATTTAGATAATTTTACATATCAAAATAATCTATCTATAAATTTTGCTCAATATGTTTATTTGTGTTTTTACAACGATAAACAAGAAGAAATTTTTTACAATGTACCTTTAGTTTCATTGTTTGGTAATATTGTAGCAGTTGGTTCGCCAAAGCAAAAAATAAAACCATATTTTGGCAAAATCAAAACGAGAAACTGTTACGCATACATACCCGCAAATTCGGCCGTATTTGTTGGCAATGATTTTTATATTAATCTAACCTTTTACCTACGATAAAATGGCATACGTTACACCGGAGTACGTTACCAATCTACAAAGAACGCACAACTGCCAATTTTGGCGCGTTTATGATTCGGGCGGCAAAGTATTAATAAACAAGTGTGATTCTGAAATTGGAATTAACGCAAGCGCGGAAATGCTTTGCGAAACAATTGAGAATTGTATTGGTGATTCGGTTACTGTTAGATTATTTACAACCAAACCAACCAAAACAGAAAGCAACGACACGCGCGAAAATGGTTTAGGCCTTCGCGTAAAGCTGCCAAATAACGGCCTAATGAAAGCACCAAATATAAACGGAATAGGCAGCCCATCTTTACAAGATTACATTCAACTACATGATAGGATTCGACAAGTTGAAATGGAAAAATTAAAAATGGAGATGGAAAGTCAAAATCAAGATTCTGTTTGGAGTCGTTTGGGTGAAAAGTTAATTCAGAACGAAAGTCTTGTTTTAGCGTTAACCGGTTTAATTTCTAAATTCAGCGCACCAAAACAAATTGCAAGTCCTCAACAAGAACCAAGCGATATAGATGAAACGCTTTCAAGATTAAGTCAAGTAGATCCCGACTATAAAAATACACTTGCAAAAATGACCTCTTATCTTGAAAAAAACCCTGGTGTGATAGACCAAATAAAACCGATTTTTAATGGATAGCGAGCAAAAACAAAGCTTCATTGATATTTGCATTTTAATAGTTATTTCCTGTATGCTCCT
>CAYTJB010000142.1:6560-7624 GCA_964437995.1 uncultured Bacteroides sp.
ACTTTTATACTAATGAAATTAACACCTAAACAAAAGCCTTATTTATACGGCGCACTTGGAGCATTAATACTTACTTTATTGTTTCGCAGAAAAGGAGGCGCAGCCGCAGCCGAAGCCCAAGCATTACAACAAGAAGCCGCGCAAGGTCAACCAACTTACCCAAATAGCCAATTTTTAGCTTGGGCAAATCGTTTAGAACAAGCGATGTTTGATATAGGAACAGACGAGGACGCAATTTTTGAAATATTCGCGCAGCTTCGAAATAATACAGACTTTTTAACACTTAAAGCCGCGTTTGGTATTCGTAACTATACCGGCGGCTTTTTACCAGGTCTTGTAAGCGGCGACCTTTCTTTGGATGGATGGTTGCAACAGGAATTGGATTCTTCTGAAATAGGCGAACTAAATAGCATTTTATCTGAAAACGGTATTACATATAGGATATGAGTTTACAAACAAACTCTAAAATGAGAAAAATTAAAGCGAATTATTTTGTGTGGATTTTTACTTTGTTTACAGCATTGGCTTTTTCGCAAGGTAAAGTAAATGGTACTTGGTACCCTGGACAAGGTTTAGTTGCAAAACGCGCAAACAACTATTTTGGAATTAAAACAAGTTCGGCATGGAAAGGCGCAACTGTTGCGCTGCCAACACCAGGAGACGCAGATAAAATTTCTACGTTTCGCGTTTATCCAAATTTTGAGGCTTCGGTAGCTGATTTTGTTAAGTTTCTACAAGTTAACCCAAGATACAGGAACGCCGGTGTATTTGATGCTCAAGACTACGTTTCACAAATTGTAAGCATTGCAAAAGCCGGATACGCAGAAAACCCAAATTACGCCGATGTAATTTCCTCTGTTGCTAATAAGGTCAAAACACTTGTTAAAGATATAATTGTACCAATACAAGACACAGGGCGCAAATTCTTACCGGTACTTGTTGCCGCGTTAATTATTACGGCCTTTTTTATAGCTAAAAAATCGCAGCAATGAAAAAAAGAGAATTTTACGAATATTTCCAATTGTATAACGTACCTCAAGAAGTTCGTGCCGACTGCAATAGCT
>CAYTJB010000143.1:0-7611 GCA_964437995.1 uncultured Bacteroides sp.
ATTTATTGGCGACCAATACCTGAAAACAGGGTCGGGTTGCCATAAAATCCAATTGTTAATATTTGTGTAATAATAAGTTACTTCTGTTTTTACAGATAATTTCTTTGTAGCATTGGTTTCGTAAATAAAACCATTTTCTACCGAAAAACCATCTTCAGGCAATAAATCAGGATTCCCACCCGGATACCAATACAAATCGTTTAAAGAAGGCAAATGATAATTTTTTGAAATATGGGCTTTCAATACTAAATTATAGGCTTTTAATAACTTGTAATCTATACCTAAAGAAGGAAGTAAAGGCAATGTTGTTTTATTATTAATTTCCTGACGTACAATAAAATTAGCAAATAATCTTTTTGTAAGTGATGTTGTAAATCCCGTAAATGCAGAAAATAAATGTTGTTCTTTCAAACCATTGTAGTTATTGGAATTTACGTTGTTAAATTCATAAGAACTTCCGATATTCAACATGATTTTAGGCGAAAATTCGTAGTTGTATTTTAACTTTCCGTTGATAGAATTCACTTTGTTATCTGAATTAATAAACGCAATTTTATTGGTATAGTTCAGAAAATCATGCGAATAAGAAAGATTGCATTCTAATTTCCCTTTCCCTTGGTAATGTTTCCAATTGGCAATAGCTCTAAAAAAAGAATTTTTTTGTTTTTCGTTTTCGCTGATAGGCAATACCACAAGTGGTTGAGGTATATTTCTGCTATTTTCTTGTAGCCATATTTTAAAAGAAAGTTGATTGCGAAAATCGGGTTGATAATACAACTCCTGTAATAATCCATATTGAGTAAAACCTGCATCTTTCCTTATTTCTACCGGGAAGTTTGAATTACCTACGGTATTATTCTTGTAACTAAAATCGTTTTCGGAAGTCAAATACATAATACGTGTCCGCGATTGAAGGTATGTATTGCCTAATCCAACATTCAAATATGAACCGTAAGTAGAAAAACTCCCAAGCTGTTGTGTATATTGTATTTTTAATTTTTCCTTATCGGGTTTGTTAGCAATATTAATACTTCCACCCAAGCCACCACTGTTGTTTACTAATGAGCTACCACCATACATTAGCTTTAAATCGTCCATAAAAAAAACCGGCATCATCGAAAAGTCCATTTGTCCAATCATAGGCGAATTGATAGTTACATCGTTCCATAATACTTGGGTGTGCGAAGCACTTGTTCCTCTGAAAGAAGCCGTTGCCAAACTCCCTTGACCATAAGTTTTAATAAAAACGGGTGTGTGAGCGGATAACAAATCGGCAAGTGATGCATTGATTTGCTGCGAAATGATTACAGAATCCACCGTAGTGGTTTTTAAACCTTGTAGCGGTTTTATTTTAGTGTCCGAAATGGTTACAGTTGATAATTTGATAGTATCGCTTAATTTTTGTGCAATGCTTTGCTGCTTAATCGAAATTAAGAGCAAAAAAACAAAACATATTTTTTTTAATAAGCGATGCTTCATATTGCAAAATGTGTATTATATCTAAATGGTATTGCCTTTTTAAATATTTTATTGGAACGCAGATAACGCGGATACGTTCCGTAAACGCGGATTTTAATCCGTTTTATCAGCGTTTTTCTTTAGAAATCAGCATTATCAGCGTTCCAATATTTTTTACTTCAAAGTACTTTATACTTTAGGCATTCTAAGTATTAATTTAATCCCAAACTAAGATTTAATCCTGCTCTTATCCATCTGCCGGGCATTAAAATATTGCCAATATCTTGATACTTTACATCAAATAAATTGGCTGCTTCTACATAAAAATTCCAATTGGGTTTCTCGTAAGTAATTCTTGTATCAACAGCTACAAAAGATTTATAAGGAGTTTCCTGTCCTGTTTTGATGTCGGTAAATGTACCTTTACGTTCTTGATAGCAAACCGCCCAACTTCCTTTTAAATTATTGTAAATAAGATGATTAACAGAAGCCATGAATTTGTTTTTTAAATAATCGAGTGCATAATAAGAAACGTAATTTTCGCTTGTTTTTTCCAAATCAAGGTAACAATAGGTTACGTTAATATTATTGATAAAGAATTGTTTATTAATAATTTGATTGAAATTAATTTTAGCAGAAACTTCTACACCATTTGAAATAACATTGGTAATATTTTGGCTTTCCCATTTTGTGGCTCCGGCTAATTTTACCCAATCAATCAGGTTTTTACCATCTCTTCTGAATGCAGAAACGTGTCCGCTGATGGCAGACGAAAAATATTTAACCCCGGTTTCGTAAGAAATGGCTTCTTCGGGTTTTAGATGGATGTTTCCCAAATTGGTGGGTCCTACATAATACAAATCGGTAAAAGTTGGCAATCGCAATGATTGATTGACAGTTGCAAACCATTTTATGTTGTTGGTTAAATCAAAACTTGCATCTAAGCCGGCATTTACTTTCCAATCGAATTGAGAGTTCCAATTGCTAAATATTCCTGCAGAAACAGAAAATCTTTTGTATGTGTAGGCTTGTTCTATAAATAAACCAATATTTTCGCGATGTTTGCTTTTGGTAAAAATTCCTTTTGGTTCAAAAGGCACGTCCATCGTATCTTGCATCTGTTCGCCCAATACATTACTTAAAATATTTTCGGAACGAAACTCAGCACCAATAGCTGTTTTTCCTAAGAAACTTTTAAAACTAATATTTGCTTCAGCACCATAAGTTTGTGTAAGATGGTAATTATGTGTTGTGTACCAAGCCGGTGGGTTGTTTCTGAACAATTCAAAACGATCTTGATGGCGACGGTAATAAATATTGGTAGTTAGTTTGTATTTCTTAATGGTTTGAAAGCCTGCATTGGCAAAAAATACACGAGTTTGCTCAAATTGGTTGGGGTATTTTGCCGAATAAAAACTATTGGCTCCAAATTGTTTATCATTATATCCAAATTGAGCGGTTATTTTGCTGTTTTTTAGGTTATAAGCTGTTTGATAAAAGATATTGGAAATATTGAAATCAGTATTTTCCATATAACCTGCCGAACCTTTTTGACCAACAGAAATATAATGCTGCATATTTTTTCCTGCTAAAGATAAAGACGCATTTTCGCTATGCAATTGATTTTCGCCACCCATTAGCGAAACTTTGAGTTTATTTTCATTTTTACTTCCGGTAATAATATTAATAGCTCCAGCAAAAGCATTGGCTCCAAATATTCGTGAACCGGGACCTTCGAGAATTTCTATACGATCAATATCTTGTAAATCAACAGGTAAATTCATGGTGTGGTGTCCTGTTTGCGGGTCGTTCATTTTTACACCATTCAACAAAATAAGGGTTTGTTCAAAACTACCACCACGTATGCTAATATCAGCCTGCACTCCGAAATCGCCACGTTGACGAACATCAACATTCAAAGCATATTCGAGTAATTCTTGTAAACTCTGAACAGGGGCTTTTTCTATTTCAGCTTTTGTAATGATTTGGATAACTCTGGAAGTTTCAGTGTATAGGCTTGGTACACGGGTACTTAAAACTTCGGTTTCTTTTAATAAAATAGTATCTTTTTGTGCAAAAAGAGAGCAGTTAAATAAAAGAGCAACTAATAAATTTGCGACAAGTAGTTTTTGTAAATAGTTGATATACATTTATTTTGTATTTTTAAGTATTGTTTATAGTAAAATGTCGTAACTTATTTATATTTAACTTTTTGCTTGAACAAAAAGTTACAAAAATTCAAGACTGCAAATAATTTACTTCAAAACTACGCTTTTAAAAATTTCCTGCACAATACAAGCCGTAGCGAAATAAGCTATTTAGCTTTTATGTTTCTTTATTAGTTCGCTACTACTGTATTGCTTACACAATGCCACCGCTATTTTTAAAAGCTTGTTTTATAGCGTAAATTATTTGAGGTCAGTCCTCTGCACTAAATTATTTGTAAAACGACAACATTATTCACATATAATTATTAATTTGACGAATATTTGTATTAATTTTTAAGAAATTTGATTATTTTTTTTTGATTATTTTCGTTTCTTAATAATAAGAAATACAATCCATTAGATAAATTTCTTACATCAATTTTTGTAGAATTGTTAAAAATAATTTCTTCCAAAACTTTGCCAAAACAATCAAGTATTTGAGCTTTATAGTTTGATGATGAAATGGTATTAATTGTTAACCAATTAGTTGCAGGATTTGGATAAACAGAAATGTTGTTGTTGATGCTATTATCGGGATTTACTCCGGTATTTTGAGTATTATTAATCACTCCCACAGCATCTAAGTCGAAACCGCTTGTCCAAAAAGGCGTAGGAAAAGGGTCGTTGATAATATGCCCTTGTGAATCGTAGTTTTTAAAAGGATCAGAAATTGAACCAATTACATCCACTATTTTTACATGCGTAACATGATTCAAATCTATGCCTGCACTATCTTGCAAATCGCTTAAATCGAAAGGAGTACCATAAAAAACCTTATATTTTCCTGCTAAATTATGAATTTTTGTGGCATCCAACGTTCCAAAGCCTTGAATTTGCGTATTTGTTTGTGTAAGAGAAACGGATGGAAATCTTACAAAATGATTTCCATCGGAGCTGACTTCCATATAAGCCAATTCGAGGTAAAAATCATCAAAAGAATTTTCAAATACAGCAAAATCAAATCCTTGTCCATTGGTAATTGGATGTGTAAATGTAAGAACGGCAATGCCTTTATCACCAAGGCTTACCGTATTATTATCAGCTAAACTAATTACAGCATTTGCATTTCCGAAAGATGCTTTATTAGTTCCCGGATAAGCAGGGTCTTCAAAAGTAGTATCGCTTATATTTACATAACCTCTTGTAATTGTGCATGTAGTTGCCCAGTCAATAAAAATTGATGAATCTTTATGAATAGCCGTTGAACCAATTTGTCCCGCAGCAGGCGGATATTGTGCAAAACTTTGCAAGTTTAACATCACAATAACAAAAAGATATAAATATTTTTGCATTCTTTAATTTTTAATAATTTTAGAAACATGAGTCGTATTTCTATTTGTAACTTTCACAAAATAAATACCTTTTGTCAGAAAAGATAAATTCATAGTATAATCATTTGTAGTTATATTTTTGGATATAATTTCTTTTCCCGAAATATCAAAAATAGCAATACGATTTGATAAGGTATTGTGATTTAGAATAATATGAATATTTTCTGTAAATGGATTTGGATAAATATCAACTCGTAAATTATTCAATTCATTAATAAATGTCGGCGGTGTTCCATTGAAATTATCCATACAAAAATAAGCAGGGGTATTCATTCCGTAGCCACCAATATCGGAAGAGTTTAACCCGAAAGCAAGGCTATCAACATTCCCCAATACAGATAAATCGACCCATCGCCAGTTTTTTACAATATAATCATTTGCATTGTTTGTATCCCTGAAATCGGCTAAATAAAAATCAACACTATCAACAAGTGTATCGTTTAAATAACCTTTTATTTGTAGCTTAAACCAATCTTTATCATTACCCGTTGTTCCTCCAAATTTTTTGGAAAATCCATCACCATTTAGCATTGATAAATAAGCAAAAGTGCTGTTAGTAACATAAAATCCAGTAATAGTAGTGGGAATAGAAAATCTCACAATATTTGGAATAATTTCATAGTTGTTCGAATAATCAAGCCCTATAGATGAAACAGCATAATTTGCTGAAGCATTTACACCTTTGCCTGTTATTGCTGCAAATTGATTAAACAAGCCGGAAGTACTGGTATCTGTTACGTTTGAATAAGCAAATCCAGTCCAAGCATAAGCACTACTACCATAACTTGTGTATTTATTTTCAAAAAACACATTCCCGCTGGCAAATCCGCCTGAGCTATCGGAACCATTCCAATAAGAATTGGGAGTTAAAGTAAGATCGTCAAAAGTTGCAATATTTTGAGATTTTGCAAGATTAACGCTCATTAGCAAAAAGACTGCAAGTATTGCTTTAAAAGAATAATTTTTTGTCATATAGTTTTATGTGATAAGTGATAAGCGAAAAGTGATAAGTGGTAAATAATTTTAAGTTTTGATTCTTTTTTGTAAAGAATGTATTAAGCTATTTGTCATTTTTTCAATTTCTTTGGCTTTGTTTAAAAGTTCATCGCAAACTTCTTTTTTTACAAAACACAACCTAAAAGAAGCATCTATCTGTGTTTGAAATTCATAAAGAGAACCTCTTGCAATGTGTAGAAATTTAATAAAATCAGGAGTTGTTTTTCGTCCAAAACCTTCGGCAATATTTGAAGGAATTGACACAACTGCTCTGCGAATTTGAGAAGTTAAGCCAAATTTTTCCTCAGATGGAAAATTTGTTGTTACACAATAAACCTCAACTATAAGATCCATAGATTTTTGCCATACAATCGATTCTCTGAAATCATTCATTTTACAATTATTATTAATTCAACTATTTTTTACACTTGTCGCTTTACAACTTGCCACTTACCACTCATACAATGTATAAACACAATTCCGCTGCCATCACTTGTCGCTTGGCACTTGTCGCTTTTTCTGGGAAATCTTGATTGAATAAAATAGATGTGGCTATCAAATTCATTCATGCTTTTTACCCGAAAGCTTTGAATAATGTATCATTTATTGGCAGGTCTTCTGACTTACTCCCTCTTTCAAACGCCTTCCCATCCCAAATATTTAGGACAGTGGCAAGAATGTTGAAAGAACCAAAGAGCTTACAGCAGCGGGAACTGTACAGGACTTACACCTGTTTCCCTTTTCATTCCATTGTGGAAACCAACGCTGGGACAAAAGTAAGAAATATATTTTGAATTAATGCTAAATTCAAGTTAAAACACTTACATTTTCAATAAAATATGTAATTATATTTCGGGAAGTCAAAGATTTAGACTACTTTTGCAAAATATTAAAATTACACACAAAATGAAAACATTTAGCGAATTAGGCATTGATGCTCGCGTATTGAAAGCAATAGAAGAATTAGGTTTTGAAAGAGCAATGCCAGTTCAAGAAGAAGTAATCCCAGTATTATTAGAAAAAGATACTGATTTAGTAGCACTTGCACAAACAGGAACAGGTAAAACTGCTGCATTTGGATTACCTCTCATTAACAAAATTGATAGTCATAACTTAACCCCCGAAGCACTTATTTTGTGCCCAACCCGTGAACTTTGTATCCAAATTGCTGGCGATTTAAACGCTTATGCAAAATATATTGACACTTTTAAAGTAATCCCCATTTACGGTGGTGCAAATATAGAAACCCAAATTCGCCAATTGTCGAGAGGTGTTAATGTTATTGTAGCTACACCAGGTAGAATGCTCGATTTGATGAGAAGAGGTAAAATTAACCTTTCCAATATTAAATATGCTATTTTAGACGAAGCCGACGAAATGCTTGATATGGGATTTCAAGACGAATTGAACGAAATTTTAAAAGAAACACCTAAAACAAAGAATACATGGTTGTTTTCGGCAACTATGCCTACTCAGGTCGAAAAAATTGCCAGAGGTTATATGAATAAACCTGTTGAAATAACCGTTGGTTCACGTAATTCAGGCTCCGATAATGTGAAACACTACTGCTATTTGGTGCATGCCAAAGACAGGTATTTAGCTTTAAAACGAATAGCCGA
>CAYTJB010000144.1:0-1439 GCA_964437995.1 uncultured Bacteroides sp.
CTTACGTTTGAAGGGCTTTATGCTGTGATCATGCTGGGATTCGAACCCAGGACCCTCCCGATAAAATCGGGATGCTCTATGCTGCTGAGTTACATAACCATCCTCCCGATTAGCTGATATACGGCTAATCGGGTAATAAATAAGCTAAAAATAACACGATAAACGGGATATCCGTTAATCGGGATTTTAAAAAAACTATAGATAAAGAGATTATCAGGGATATAAAACAATAAAGCCCATCAAAACTTACGTTTGAAGGGCTTTATGCTGTGATCATGCTGGGATTCGAACCCAGGACCCTCCCGATAAAATCGGGATGCTCTATGCTGCTGAGTTACATAACCATCCTCCCGATTAGCTGATATACGGCTAATCGGGTAATAAATAAGCTAAAAATAACACGATAAACGGGATATCCGTTAATCGGGATTTTAAAAAAACTATAGATAAAGAGATTATCAGGGATATAAAACAATAAAGCCCATCAAAACTTACGTTTGAAGGGCTTTATGCTGTGATCATGCTGGGATTCGAACCCAGGACCCCATCCTTAAAAGGGATGTGCTCTACCTGCTGAGCTACATAATCGTTCTCGAAATGAGGGTGCAAAAGTATTGTTTATTTTTGAATTAGCCAAATATATTTATTAAAATTATTGAGATTTCTAGCCAAATATATTGAACCCATTGATTTTTAAAAATATAAAAATAAATCTTGTTTTTAGAAATCTTAAAAAAGATTAATTTTTTCTTGTTTTAAGATTAAAAATAGCGTACATTTATCGAAAAGTTCTATTATTGCACTTTGAACTTTTTAATAATACTAAATTGATGGAGAATAAAGTTGTAATTGTTACGGGAGCCTCTTCCGGTATTGGTAAGGCGTTGGTTTTAGGATTAGCAGTAATGGGTGCTAAAGTGGTTTTAGCTGCAAGGAATTTGAATGTTATTGATGATATCTCCACGACATTAAATGCGAAAGGATACAATACTATTGCTGTTAAAGTTGATGTTTCGATAGAAAATGATTGTAAATTGCTTATTAAAAATACAATTGAGAAATTCGGGAAAATTGATGTTTTGATTAATAATGCCGGTATTTCGATGCGGGCAATGTTTGAAGATGTTGATTTAAAAGTAATTCATCAACTAATGGATGTAAATTTTTGGGGAACAGTTTATTGCACAAAATACGCTTTGCCTTTTATTTTAAAAGAAAAAGGAAGTGTTGTAGGTATTTCATCAATAGCAGGTTACAAAGGTTTGCCTGCACGCTCAGGATATTCGGCTTCTAAATTTGCAATGCAAGGTTTTTTAGAAGTTTTGCGTATAGAAAATTTAAAAAAAGGATTACATGTCCTTATTGCCTGTCCTGGATTTACTAAATCTAACATAAGAAATACAGCATTATCAAAAGACGGCTCTATGCAAGGAGAATCT
>CAYTJB010000144.1:1525-3217 GCA_964437995.1 uncultured Bacteroides sp.
CACCACGTAATGAGGAGAAGATGATGAGTGCCGAAGAAGTAGCTAATAGAATTATAGATGCAATTATAAAGCGAAAAAGAACAATAATAATGACAAGGGATGGCATTTTAACTGTGTTTTTAAACAAGTTTTTCCCGAAATTAGTTGACAAATTGGTTTACAATCATATAGCTAAAGAACCGGATTCTCCTTTTAAATAACAAAAACTAATTAAGAATTAGAAATTGAAAATTAAGAATAATAACTCAATAACTACTTTACAAACTTTATAAACTTATTTATATGAAAAAAAAATCTTTAGAAATCAGACTAAAAAAAGGCTTGGGCGAAATTGATTTTGGATCAACACCCGAATCTGTTGTAGCCATACTCGGCGAACCTCAAGAGGTTGAAAACTTAGAAATGGATGATGATAATGCAACAGTTATTACTCATTATCTCGAAAAAGATTTGGCTTTGTTTTTTATAAATTCTCGTAAACCATGCTTAGAGTGTATTGAGTCGAGTAATCGTGATACTACTCTTTTTGGGAAAAATGTTTTTTTAATGAATGAAGGCGAAATAATAAGTCTTATGATAGAAAATGGTTATGATAATTATGAAGTAGAAGATGAGGTATGGGGCGAAAAACGCCTAACTTTTGAAGATGCTATGATTGACTTTTATTTTGACGATAAACAATTATCAGTAATTAGTTGGGGTGTGCTTATTGCCGAAAATGGCGAAATAAGTTAATTATCAATTAGGAATTAAATTCAGTGTAGCAATTATAAATAAGCTAATAACTTTTTAGCTCTTGTAATTTGCCTTTTGCCAATAGGTCCTGCTAAGTTTTCAACTTCAAAACCTGCTGATTTTAATGCTCTTTTTACTGCTCCTTTTGCTGAATAGGTTGTTAATATCGCATTGTTTTTCATCGAAGCATAAATTGCCTCAAATATCTTTGGTTCCCATAATTCCGGTTGTATTTCCGGTGAAAAAGCATCAAAATATACCAAATCAAACGAATTTTCTGTAAGCTCAATTTCTTGCAATTCTTCTTTTATCTTATTCAAAATAAAAATTTCTGAAATAAAATATGGCACATTACAAGGTATTTCGTGCATTTTAATAAAAATATCTTGCAAATCTTTGTTATTTAACAAATCAGCATAATTGAGTTGCAAATAAATACTTTTATCAAGCAAAATAGGCTCTATGGCTATGTAATTAATTTTATAGTCTTTGCTTTTGGCTTCTTGGTAGGTAAGCAGAGCGTTTAACCCTGTTCCAAAGCCAATTTCGAGAATGTTAATACTGTCTGATTTGTTTTCCAACGCATTTAATCCTGCTTGAATAAAAATGTGTTGCGACTCTTGAATAGCTCCGTATGTGGAATGGTAGTGTTCGCCTAATGTTTTATTATATAATGTGTGTGAACCGTCTTCGGTAATAGCAATTTGTATGTTCATTAAATAAGCCTAAAAGTAAAATGAATACGTGTGTTTTTTTCTTCAAAAGTAAAAAATAATTGATTACTTGTTGGTATTTCGTAATAATATTGTATTTTTATTGCCTAAAACCTTGTATTATGTTAGAGAATATTGTTTTATCGAGGGTGCTTTTTTTAGATATTGAAACAGTACCAGCTTGTCCGTCTTATAATCAATTAGATGAAAAATTTAAAAAATTATGGGACAAAAAGACAACAAA
>CAYTJB010000144.1:3227-5646 GCA_964437995.1 uncultured Bacteroides sp.
TAAGAAAGCAGCAAATTTACAAAAAGCTGATTAAAATTCAAGTAGCGAAACTTCACCCGAAGCATTGTATGAACGAGCTGGTATTTATGCAGAGTTTGGGAAAATTATTTGTATTTCGACAGGGTTTATTAAAGATGGTAGTTTCAGAATAAAATCTTTTTATGGAGATGATGAAAAGCAGTTGCTGACTGAGTTTGCTGCTATGTTATCAACTCATTTCAATACGGTTAATCACTTTTTATGTGCCCACAATGGTAAGGAATTCGATTATCCTTTTATTGCCCGTCGTATGCTTATTAATGGAATAAAACTACCTACTTTGCTCGATATTGCAGGTAAAAAGCCATGGGAAATCACACATTTAGACACAATGGAATTGTGGAAGTTTGGCGATTATAAAAGTTATACTTCATTAGAGCTTTTATCGGCTTTGTTTGGTATTCCTACACCAAAAAATGATATTGATGGCAGCCAAGTAAGAAGTGTATATTATGATGACCAAGATTTAAACCGTATTGTAACGTACTGTCAAAAAGATACATTAACAGTTGCTCAACTCTTACTTCGATATAGAGGCGAAGAAATAATAAAAGAGGATCAAGTGATAGTAATTGACAGGGCAAACGCATTATAAATTTATTAATTGCATTACAAAATCATTATTTCAACCAGCTTTTAGTCTTTTACCTTTAATCCCAATCTTCGTATCGTCTTTCTTTAGTAGGTTTAGAGCAATGCGATTCAGTACTGAATAATTTTGAGCTGAGGCTTCATTTCTTTTTCTACTTTTGTCTTCATTAAAAGCTACATCTAATATCCAATGGATTTTATTTTCAATGCCCCAATGTTCTCTAATGCTTATTCCAATTTTCTCAGAATCAGGCTTCAATGAACTGATATATAGACGCGTTTCTTTCTCTACTTTTGCTGTTGCCTTAAAAACCTTTCACTATCTATTTTTACAATAGTGCGAATTCCTTTCCATTTTTCTTTATTCTCAATCATACTTAAATCGCTAATTACAGAGCATTTTCTGGTTTCAATTCGACCATGATCACAGTCAGTAGTCTGAACTGTTTCAATAGGATTTAAAAATCTAAAACTATCCTTAATATTCTGGTTTAATTCTTTTTGATTATCCTTGACGGCTAATATATAATCTGCATCTTTTTTTATTATCTTTTTAGCAATCGCTTTTTGGCAACCCATTGCATCAATTGTAACAATGCAACCTTGTAACAATAAAGCATCTAGTAATTTTGGGATAGCGGTAATTTCATTTGACTTTTGATCTACTTTTATTTGCCCAAGAATTGCCTCGTTTTCGCTTGCCCATGCACTAACAATATGTGTTGCAGTTTTACATCCTTGATTGCGAGAACCTCGCATTGTTTTGCCATCTATACTTACAACTTCTCCTTTTGTTTGCTTACTAATGGATCGTACCCAGTTAATAAAATATGTTTCAAACTCATCTGGGTCTAATGCTGAAAAAACCTATTAAAAGTACCATGTTTTGGAATACCATTTGGCAATGATAAAATTGATGATAACCATTGCTTCTTTTGTTTCCCGTATAGTTCCATATCGTTCCATGTCTCTGCTCCACTTAAAACTGCTGCTATTGAGATAAACACAATGTTTTCAAGCAAATGTAATTTGCAACGATCTATTCTTGGATCTTTCATGTCCGAAAAATACAACTTTAAATTTAATTTTCTATTCATTTTATACCCGATTGATTATCAGGCAAATATAAATATTTTTAACGACAAAAATAAATTTAATTAACTGTATTTCAATTATTTACATAATATATCTCAACAAAGTATTGTTTATAATTATAATGTGTTTGCCCTATTTTTATTGCACTTTATATTTCCTATGTCGAAAAATATTTCTACTTTTGGCGTAAATTTAATTACATTTTATCAATCATTAAAAAACCAGATATTAATATGGCTATCACCAAATTAGACCAAATGTTTGAGGTCTTAAAGAGCAAAGAAAAAAAACGTTTAGTAGCTGCTTACGCAATAGATTCGCACACCATTGGTGCTGTTAGCGGAGCTATTGATTTAGGCATTGTTGATGCAACCCTTGTTGGCGACGAAGAAACTATTCGTAAAGTATGTAAAGAAGAAGGTATTGATGTTACCAAATTTAAGATTGTACAAGAAGCTGATGAAACCAAAGCTGCAGCTTTAGCCGTTAAGTTAATTAACGATGGCGAAGGCAATTTATTAATGAAAGGTGCTGTAACTACTGATAAATACATGCGTGCTATTCTTAATAAAGAAAAAGGTTTGATGGATCCAAATGCTATTCTTACACACATAACTGTTGCTGAAAATTCAGGATACCATAAGCTTTTAATTGTAGGTGATGTAGCCATTATTCCTGCTCCTGATTTTAAACA
>CAYTJB010000144.1:5656-7015 GCA_964437995.1 uncultured Bacteroides sp.
CTTACAATATGCAATTATTTAATCAGCACAGCTCATGCTTTGGGTATTAGTTTACCAAAAGTTGCTATAATTGCAGCTACTGAGCAAATGTCAGTTAGTATGCCTGCATGTGTTGATGCTGCTATTATTTCAAAAATGGCTGACCGCGGTCAAATTAAAGGAGCTTTAATAGATGGTCCATTAGCCTTAGATGTGGCTATTGACAAAGAAAGTGCCGAAATTAAAAAACTAAAAAGCGAAGTTGCAGGTGATGCCGATTGCTTACTATTCCCAAGTATTGAAGCAGGTAATGTTTTCTATAAAACACATACTAAACTTTGTGGTGGCGAATTAGGTGCGATTGTAGTAGGTGCAAGAGTTCCTTCTATTTTATCATCAAGAGGCGATAGCGAAAAAACCAAATTATATTCAATTGCACTGGCAGCTTTAACAGCAAAATAATTAAAACTGTTAATAATTGCTTTTGTTTTGTTGAACCTTTCTTTTGTCATGCTATCTTGCCAGAGGCGAGAGAAGTATCTCATTAAAAATGAATGCTTTATTAATTGAGATTCCTCGCTATCACTCGGAATGACAAAACGATATATTACTAAAATATGTAAATTATAACGTTTTTCTGCAAATACTAATTATCAAAACTAACTAATAACTCAATAACTCAATAACTTATTAACAGCATTATAAAAATCAAAAAACATGAACAGAATTCTTGCTATTAATCCAGGATCAACTTCTACAAAAATAGCTGTATTTGAAGGATCTAAACAAATATTTCTTAAAAATTTAAAACACACATCCGAAGAAATTGGTCAATTTGAAAAAATAACTGATCAGTATGAATTCAGAAAAAATATCATTTTAAAAGAACTTAAATATGCCAACATCGAAGTTAATTCTCTTCAGGTTATAGTAGGTCGTGGTGGTTTGGTAAAACCAATTCCATCAGGTGTTTATGAGGTTAATGAAGCTCTGATTGCCGATTTAAAAGTAGGTGTTTTGGGTCAACATGCCAGTAACTTAGGCGGATTAATTGCCCATGATATTGCCAAATCTATTGCAGGTGCTCGTGCCTTTATTGCCGATCCTGTTGTAGTTGACGAATTACATGATTTAGCAAGAATTTCAGGTCATCCTTTGTTTGAAAGAGTGAGTATTTTCCATGCTTTAAATCAAAAAGCCATTGCACGTACGCATGCTAAATCGCAAAATAGAAACTACGAAGAAATGAATATCATTGTAGCACATTTAGGCGGTGGTATTAGTGTTGGAGCACATCAAAAAGGAAAAGTTATTGATGTAAACCAAGCGTTAGATGGCGAAGGTCCATTTTCGCCGGAAAGAAGCGGAACTTTGCCGGTA
>CAYTJB010000144.1:7025-7509 GCA_964437995.1 uncultured Bacteroides sp.
AGGTGCATTGGCAAAACTTTGTTTTAGTGGTAAATATACATTAGATGAAGTAAAGAAAATGATTACCGGACAAGGTGGTTATGTTGCATATTTGGGTACAAACGATGCTTATGAGGTTGAAAAAGCAGCATTGGCAGGTGATGCAAAAGCTCAATTAATACAAGATGCTATGGCATACCAAGTAGCCAAAGAAATTGGTGCTATGTCAACAGTTTTATTGGGCGAAGTAGATGCTATTTTATTAACAGGTGGCATTGCTTACGGAAAACCATTTGTTGATGAAGTTGTTAAGCGTGTTGCACACATTGCTCCTGTTCAGGTATATCCAGGAGAAGACGAAATGCAAGCCCTTGCTATGAACGGATTAATGGTTATCAATAATGAAGTAGATGTGAAAAAATATAAATAATAGCATGTTGATAATATTGAAAAAGGCTGAATCAATGATTGAACCTTTTCTTAAAATACCAAAGGAAACTTTATC
>CAYTJB010000145.1:0-1176 GCA_964437995.1 uncultured Bacteroides sp.
TCAAAAATTTGTTATTCCCGATAAAAGTAATTTCAAGTTTGCTTCAAGCGAAAAAAATAATTGACGAATTTAAACCCGATGTAGTAATTGGTGTTGGTGGATATGCAAGTGGCCCTACACTCAGAGCTGCCACTTATAAAGGAATTCCTACTTTAATCCAAGAACAAAACTCTTTCCCCGGAATTACAAACAAAATGTTGGCATCTAAAGTTACCAAGATTTGTGTTGCTTACGAAGGCATGGAAAAGTTTTTTCCGAAAAATAAAATTATTCTCACGGGAAATCCTGTTCGCCAAAATATTGTAGATATAAAAATAGATAGAAAGCAAGCAGTCGATTTTTTCGGAATTGATGCTACAAAAAAAACAGTCTTAGCAATAGGAGGCAGTTTAGGTGCAAGAACCATCAATGAAAATATTGAAAAAATGGTTCAAAAATTTGCAGATGCCGATATTCAATTGATATGGCAAACAGGAAAATACTACTTTCCTAAAGCCCAAATAACTACATATAAATTTGAAACAAAAGGAATTAAATCTTATGATTTTATTAATCAGATGGATTATGCTTATGCAGCGGTAGATGTAATTATTTCGCGTGCTGGAGCTATTGCTATTTCTGAGTTATGTATTATTGGGAAACCTGTAATTCTACTTCCTTCGCCTAATGTAGCCGAAGATCATCAGACTAAAAATGCAATGGCATTGGTTAATAAAAATGCAGCTATTTTAGTAAAGGATATTAATGCACAACAAACATTAAGTGATAGTTTATTTAATCTTTTATCAAATAATGACTTACAAAATGAACTATCATTAAACATAAAAAAAATGGCTTATTTAGATGCAACCGAAAAGATAGCAGATGTGGTAATTTCGTTGATTAGGAAATAGTTATTAGTTAATGGTTAATTATTAATTGTTAATTGTTAATTGTTAATGAGTTAGAAGTTTTGTTTTTGTCATCTTGAGTGAACGAGTTATCTCAATAAACAAAAAAAGTTTAATAAAAATAGCAAAAAAAATGCTTATAAATAAAACAAATTTTTGTGCCTTAGTGTCTTAGTGGCAAAAAATATAAAAATTAAAATACAGAAATATAATATATGAACGTTGGAAAGCAAAATATTATTTACTTTTTAGGTTTTCGGTATACATTGAACGAATGGGAGAAATA
>CAYTJB010000145.1:1186-7132 GCA_964437995.1 uncultured Bacteroides sp.
TTTACTTTTTAGGAATTGGAGGCATTGGAATGAGTGCTTTGGCAAGGTATTACCATGCCAAAGGTACTCAAATTTATGGTTACGATAAAACCCAAACACCACTTACCTCACAACTCATAAGTGAAGGTATGTGCATTCATTTTGACGAAGATGTAAATAAAATTCCACAACATATTGATTTTGTTGTTTATACACCTGCTATTCCAGCCGAACATCAAGAACTTATTTATTTTCAACAAAATAATTTCACTATTTATAAGCGTTCGCAAGTATTGGGTTTAATAACTCAAAATTCAAAAGGAATTGGCATTGCCGGAACACATGGAAAAACAACCATTTCAACCATGACAGCCCATTTGCTAAAGCAATCAAACATTGAGTGTAGTGCTTTTTTGGGCGGTATTTCCAAGAATTATAAAACCAATTTATTGCTTTCAGCAAAAAGTGATTTCGTAGTAATTGAAGCCGATGAATTCGACCGCTCTTTCCTTCAATTACATCCATATATTGCAGTAGTTAGCTCTATTGATGCCGATCATTTAGATATTTATGGCGATAAAAATCAATTAAAAATATCATTTGAAGATTATATTTCACAAATTCAAAAAGGAGGGAAGCTAATTGTAAAACAAGGACTTAATTTAAAAACGCCTGAAAATATTGATGTTTATACCTATTCGCTAAACGAAAAATCTGATTTTCATGCAGATAACATTCAAATAAAAGATGGATATTATTATTTTGATTTTGTTTATCCCGATGGCATTTTTAAAGAAATTAAAATGGGGTATCCGGGTTTGCACAACATCGAAAATGCAATTGCAGCTATTTTAATAGCTTATATAACAGGTGTTAGCGAAAATGAAATACGCAATGCAATGGCAAGTTTTGAAGGTGTAAATCGCAGATTTGACGTTAGAATTAGAACCAAAAATTTGGTTTATATTGACGATTATGCTCATCACCCCGAAGAACTGAAAGCTTGCATTAATTCTGTTCGTAACTTATACAAAGACAAGAAAATAACAGGTATTTTTCAACCACATTTATTCAGCAGAACCAAAGATTTTGCCGATGAATTTGCTAAAAGTCTTGAATTATTAGACGAAGTAATATTGCTTGATATTTATCCCGCACGTGAATTGCCAATAGCAGGCGTTAGCTCACAAATGTTGTTAGATAAAATCAATACAAAAAATAAGTTTTTAGTTCAAAAATCAGAAATTTTAGATTTTTTAAAGTCGAGGGAATTGGAAGTGCTTTTAACCTTAGGTGCTGGTGATATTGACCAATTAGTTGAACCTATTGAAAACCTATTGAAATCATGAAGAAAATTATCATTATATCAATTTGGGCGCTTTTGGCAATGGGATTAATTGTTGGGTTAATCTTTTCCGGAATATTTCACCAAAATAGAATATGCAAAGCTGTTGAAATAAATATAAATTATGCAGAAGCTGATACATTTTATACGGCAGATGATATTAACATGTTTTTAATTCAAAAAAACGATTCCATTAAAGGCAAAAAAATGTCGGAAGTTAAAGAAGGTTTAATAGAAAATATTATCAAAGAAAATCCTTATACGATGGATGCTCAAGTTTTTACAACTATGGATGGTATTGTAAAAATTAATATTACTCAACGCAAACCCGTTGTTAGAATTATCAACAAATTAAATCAGCATTTTTATATAGATAATTTAGGTGTAAAAATGCCAATAAACACTAAATATCCTGCAAATGTAGTTGTTGCAACCGGAAATATAATCGCTAATTATATACCATTTTCTCCTACTTCAAACCAAAGAAACGATACATTAAACCTGATGAAAGATTCTATTACTTACGGCATTTATAAAATTGCAAACTATATTATTAAAAACGATTTTTTAAAAGCACAAATAGAACAAATTTATATAACCGATGAGGGCGAAATTGAGTTAATACCAAAATTAGGCGACCAAATCATTATTTTTGGCACAGCAGAAAATATTGAAGAAAAATTTAACAAATTAAAAATTGTTTACAAAGAAGCATTCAATAAATTAGGATGGAATAAATATAAAATAATAAATTTAACTTACGCAAATCAAGTGGTTTGTGTGAAAAATAATTAATATTTGCAAAAAAGTTATGAAAAATAATTTATTTATTTTTTGCGATAATAGGTTATTTTGTCATTCCGAATCCCGAAATTTCGGGAAGGAATCTCAAAAAAATTAAAAACACATATTATGAGATGCTTCCTTTGTCAGCATGACAAAAGAAAAGTGTAACAAAATAATGAAAACAATACCAAAATAAAATACAAACACTAATTGAAATTAAAATTTTAACCTTGCAACAAAATCATTTAATATATGAATCAAAGTGAAATTATTGTCGGCTTAGATATTGGTACAACCAAAATAGCTGTAATTATTGGCAGAAAAGACAGTCATGGGAAAATTGAAATATTAGGTTCAGGAAAATCTGATTCCATAGGCGTAATGAGAGGTTCTGTAATTAATATTGAGAAAACTGCGGAATCTATTTTGGCAGCGGTTCAGGAGGCAAGTGCAGCATCAAGTGTGGAAGTTGGCGAAGTATATGTAGGCATTGCCGGACAGCATATTAAAAGCATACAGCAAAGAGGAAATATTATGCGAAATTCAATAGAAGAAGAAGTTTCGCAAAAAGATATTGACATCTTGATAGATAATATGCACAAATTGGTAATGAAACCTGGCGAAGAGATTATTGATGTAATCCCTCAAGACTTTATTATCGACAATGAACCTGGTATTAAGCAACCTATCGGCATTTCAGGAATTTGCCTTGAAGCTAATTTTCATATCATTACAGGACAAATTGGTTCTATCAAAAACATCATCAGAAGTGTAAAAAAAGCCAATATTGATGTAAAAGATTTAATATTAGAACCTTTAGCATCAGCAGAAGCCGTTTTGGACGAAAGGGAAAAAGAAGCAGGCGTTGCATTGGTTGATATTGGTGGCGGAACTACCGATATTGCAATTTTTCAAGATGGTATTATTCGCCACACAGCAGTTATACCATTGGGAGGCAATATTATAACCGAAGATGTAAAAGAAGGATGTTCAATTATTAAAAGCCAAGCAGAAGCCTTAAAAATAAAATTTGGTTCGGCATTAGCAAGCGAAAATAAAGCCGAAGAAATTGTAGCAATACCAGGACTAAGAGGCAGGCAACCCAAAGAAATATCGCTTCGCAACCTTGCCAACATTATTCAAGCACGCATGGAAGAAATTTTTGAACATGTAATGTACGAAATAAAAAGTTCGGGCTACGAAAAGAAATTAATTGCAGGAATTGTGCTAACCGGTGGTGGTGCTATGTTAAAACACATTGCACAACTTTCGGAATTTATGACAGGCTTAGATACTCGTATTGGTTACCCTAACGAACACTTGTCAAGCAATTCGCCCGAAGGCTTATCCAATCCTGTGTATTCTACAGGTGTTGGACTTGTTATTAAAGGGTTAGAAAGAACTGAAAAAGAAACAGATAAAGATGTAAAAGACAAAAAAAGCATCAAAAAACAAAAGCCAGAATCTAATGTAAGATTTATTGATAAATTTAAGAAATTCTTTGATGAAGACGTAAAGTAATTAACAATGAATTGTTAAATAATAATTAAATTATAAAAATATTCAATGATATTAATTTATAAATTTATCATGGCTAAAAATAATATTCTTTTAGCCGTGGATATTTTTACAAAAAGCTGAATTACAAAATTTTAAACATTATTATTTTGTAAACAAATTAAGCAAAAATATATCTATAATACAGAAATAAAAATACAATGAGCATGTTAAAAGTGGATTTGCCAAAAAATCAATCGTCAATAATCAAAGTTATTGGGGTTGGCGGTGGAGGAAGTAACGCCGTGAATTTTATGTACAATCAAGGCATAAACGGTGTTGATTTTATTATCTGCAATACCGATGCTCAAGCATTGGATGCAAGCCCTATTCCAACAAAAGTGCAATTAGGGAAAGGCATGGGAGCTGGTAACATTCCTTCGGTTGCCAAAAAAGCTGCCGAAGAAAAAGCTGACGAAATAAAAGCAATACTCGAAAAAAATACACAAATGCTCTTTATTACTGCCGGTATGGGCGGAGGAACAGGTACAGGAGCCGCTCCAGTTATTGCGGCCCTTGCCAAAGAAATTGAGCTTTCCGATGATTTAGAAAATAAAATATTAACAGTAGCAATTGTTACCTTACCATTTTCTTTTGAAGGCAGAAAAAGAATTTTGCAAGCAGAAGAAGGCGTAAAAGAACTTAGAAAACATGTAGATGCAATACTAATCATCAAAAATGATAGACTCAGAGAATTTGGAGACTTGCCTCTTGGACAAGCTTTTGAAAAAGCAGATAACATCTTAACTACTGCTGCTAAAGGTATTGCAGAAATTATTACCGTTAAAGCATTTGTAAATATCGACTTTAGAGATGTTAATACCGTAATGAAACAAAGTGGAGTTGCACTAATGGGTTCGGGTATTGCTGAAGGCGAAAACCGTGCATATAATGCAATTGAAATGGCTATTAACTCTCCTCTTTTGAACGATAATAATATTAAGGGAGCTCAAAATATTCTGTTGTATTTTTCATCGGGAATTAGCTTACCTACTATGGATGAAATTACTGAAATAACAGATTTTATCTTAACTGAAGTAGGAAAAGATGTAGATATAATTTGGGGTGCAGGCATTGATGAGTCTTTAGGCGAAAAACTCTCAATTACACTTATAGCAACAGGCTTTGACAGAAATCACGACATTGATTTTAATTCTTCGAAAATTCAAAATACCATTATTCTTCCTTTGGAAGAAGAAAAAGAAGAAGCAACGCCTATTATTAGCCAAACCGAAACACCTAAAATTCAAGATGATGACGTTTTAAATAATATCACGTTGATTGAAAAAACAGAAGAAAAAACAGCTGTTACCTTTACTATTGAAAATGCTCCTCAAACTATTGAGTCTAAATACGAAACATCTAATAATCAAACACAAGCCGAAGAAAACGAGCCTTATTTGGTTACTAAACAAGAAACTAAAAATGAGCCTGTTGTTAATCAACAACAGCAAGCCTCTTTTAAAGAATCCGATTTAACCAATACTGAAATAGATAAAAAATCTAACGAACGCATCCAACGCTTAAAAGATTTAAGCATGAAACTCCGAACACCAGAAGGCTTGTCGGAATTGGAAAATTCCCCAGCTTATGTGCGTAGAAACATTGCTCTTAATGATGTAACACCTTCTTCGGAATCAGAAATATCTCGTTTTACACTTACCGAAAATGATGATAAAACTGTGGAAATAAAATCTAACAATTCATTTTTGCACGATAACGTTGATTAACAATATACCATGAGCCTCGAAATAATCATAAATAACGATATAAAATCGGCAATGCTTGCCAAAGACAAAGATAAGTTAGAAGCATTAAGAGCCGTTAAAGCCGCATTATTACTTATAAAAACAGGCAAGGATACATCTACAGCCGAAGTACCGGAAGAATTAGAATTACAATTATTACAAAAGCTTGTCAAACAACGCAAAGAATCTGCTGAAATGTACAAATCGCAAAATCGTAACGATTTGTATGATGTTGAAATGTTCCAAGTTTCGATAATTGAAAAATATCTTCCCGAACAATTGAGCGAAGACGAAATTAAAGCAATTATTCAAAAAATTATTACCGAAACCGGAGCTATTGGCATGAAAGACATGGGAAAAGTAATGGGCTTAGCAGGCAAACAATTAACTGGGAAAGCCGATAATAAAATAGTAGCAGCTTTTGTAAAAGAACTTTTAGCTGTTTAAAATTCAATTTTTTAGCCCCTCTAATTCATTCCGATAACCAGAAATTTAGGATAGGTTTTCATTAACAATTAATAATTAACCATT
>CAYTJB010000145.1:7220-7508 GCA_964437995.1 uncultured Bacteroides sp.
AGAGCCGTTTTTACTTAATTTATCTCCATTTCTACCGATGTAGTTGATAATCCAAAAGTAAACTCCATCTGCTACTATATTTCCTTGAGATGTTTTTCCGTCCCATTCTATCTTTAATTTATCGGAAGTAAATATTAAATTTCCCCATCTGTTGTATATAGAAGTATTTACAGATAAAATTCCTCTAATTTTAGAAGGAGTAAACACATCATTGATACCATCACCATTGGGAGAAATAAAATTAGGTATTTCCAAAATAATCTCACAATCTTCAACAATAATATTTAT
>CAYTJB010000146.1:0-480 GCA_964437995.1 uncultured Bacteroides sp.
ACTACACTCTTCTGCTAAATAAGCAAATAGTTCTTTGTAACCTACTGTATTTAGTGCATTCAATTCTTTAAACGGAAGTAATCCTTTTACTTCATTGAGCAAACCCATATCCATCATCACATCTACACGGTGATTGATAATGTCGTATAAAGTTTCTCTTTCTCGTGTCAATCCAATTTTTATAATATTAAAAGTACGAGGCGATTGCTGATTTACTCGTAACGAAGAATATGGTTTGCCGGTTGTTAAACAAACTTCCAACGCTCGCATAATTCGCTTAGGATTTGCCAAATCAACTTCTTGATAATATACAGGATCTAAGATTTTTAGTTGCGACCTCAAGGCTTCAATACCCTCTTTAGCAAATAATTGCTTAATATCTTCACGAAGTTCCTCTTCAGGGTCGGGTAATTCGTCAATGCCTTTGCAAACAGCATCAATGTATAAACCAGAACCTCCAACTAATACAGCAGTATTTTA
>CAYTJB010000146.1:490-1368 GCA_964437995.1 uncultured Bacteroides sp.
ATCTTTTTCAGTTTTTTCATTTTTTTCAGTTTTTTTTCAAAATGTTTTTCTTTTTCAGTTAATTTTTTGTTTTGAATATTTCCTCAAGACATTGCAATGCTTCTGTTTCGTATTTTGAAACGTTATAAGCATCAGTAATACTTATGTTTCCGATAAAATGATGCTTTGCTAACGATAATTCTTCGGGCGAAGGACTGGCTACTCCAATATTTAGCTCACGATAAAACTGGCGAGAATCTGCCGAAATAATTTCTGTATCGAATTGTTGAGCTACTTTGATAGCCATAGCTGTTTTACCTACGGCAGTGGGTCCAACAATTACGATAAGAGTTTTGTTTTTATTCAAAGCGGTTTTATTTGACACTGTCAGGACTGTCTTAAAAACGATTAGCCTTCTACCAATTTTTTTAATTCTTTCATGCTAATATTGCCTATTGCGGTATGCTGCAATTGACCCATTATCCAGTTAATTTCGTTATCTTTATTGTCGTTAAAACGAATTTTAGCAAATTTTTCTCTTAAAAATGGAATATGTTTGGTAATTTCTTCCTTGTTGGCATGCTTGAATTTAATGCTAATCAACACCGATTCCATGTCCATTTTAGGATGTACGTATATTATCGGCATCATTTTTTTAGCCAACTTTAAATCATATTTGTTTTTTAATAAATATACAAATAAGTCGTAAATCATTTCATAGTTAAATTCACGTCCTTTTTTGTAGTGTCCTTCTACAAACTTAACATAGTGTCCGAAGAATGTACCAACAAGAATCGGATTGATTTTTAAATCCTTAATAGTCTTTTCTATCAATGGGAAAAGGTTTTTCTTAAAAATGTAGGTATAAGTATCTTCGGGTATATTCCATATTTTTAGCT
>CAYTJB010000146.1:1378-2976 GCA_964437995.1 uncultured Bacteroides sp.
AGCGGTCAATTACTTCTGTAGGTATATTTTTCTTTAATGATTCGATGTATGCTTCTTCCAAGGCTATTGGTTTTGAATCGGTATCGGGATACATGCGGTCGGCACCCGGCAATACGCGTTCAAAAATAGTGGTACCATCAGCAAACGATTTGCGAGTTTCTTGTGGTACACCTGTAAAAGCCATACGACAACGCTCGTCTATAGTTTCAATGGCTGTTTTTATATCGGCTCCGGGTCCCCAGAATATTATTTGAGCATCGTTATCATTGGCTTTAAATATTTTGCGAATATAATTTTGATCATCACCTGCTATCAAGGCATTCAATTCTTCGGAATGCGTCATGTTAGGAATATCAATACAAGCAATAACTTTTAACCGCTCGCTGATTTCATTGGCAAACATTTTCCCAGGTTGGGTAAAATAGGATAAAATGCCTTTAAATTCTGGTAAATTAACTGCATATATTTTTTGTCCAGCATTTTTAGCAGCTTTAATGGCATCGCAAGGGAATTGTAATGCGTAAAAATCAAGCTCTTTAACATCCATTTTCCATTCAACAATGTTTTTTATTTTTTGTAATAAAGCATCGCGAATCTGCAATAATGCCCATTGGCGGAAGCACTCGTTGTGTGTAAGTTCGGGAATCCATTTGGTATGAGCTACGCCTTTTATCTCAACGCGTGTACCACCTTTACAACTTACGTTTACATCCTGACGACCGGCACCTATACCTGTTCTTACCTTATTAGTAGAGCGATTGAGGAAACGAATATAATTACAGGCTTCCATTACCTCATCGGGGTTCAACATTTCGGGATAGGTAACCGTTTCAATTAAAGGCATGCCTAATCTATCAGTACGATAGATACGGGTATGTCCAATATCGGAAACTTCGCGACACGAATCTTCTTCGATGCTTAATTGAATTAAACGAATTTTTTTGTTTTTCAACGGAATTTCGCCTTCTACACCTATAATTGCAGTACGTTGAAAACCTGCGGGAATGCTTCCGTCTAAATATTGCTTACGGGTAATATGTACTTCGCCTACAAGGCTTAGTTTTGATAACATTGAAATTTCGATGGCAATACCTAATGCTTCGCGATTAATTGGAAAAGGAGGTGTATCATCCACATCGTAAGTACAGGTAGTTTCGTTTTTAATGCGATAGATAATTTCTTTTTTAGTTCTAAACTCCATTAAAGCAGTGCCATCGTATTCACCTAATTCGCTGAGTGTAGGACGCATATGGCGAACAACTTCGGCATCATAAACATTTGGTTTTTGGAAAACACCTGCCGGACAATGACAAAACAGTTTTTCTTTGGTTAAAAGTTGTTGATGAACTTCCAAACCCGACATAAAACCAATTTTGTTATATGTTTCTTGAGTTGCCTCTTTGCGAGAAACGTAGCCCACTTTACGTTTTGATTCTTCGTAGTTTTGCTTAGGATCGAACTGATTATTCATTATTATTTGATGTTATTTGAATGACGTTGCAAAGCTAATCATTTTCCTTTTATTGCAAAAAAAGAGTTTGGAAAAGTTGAAAAAGTTGGAAGTTGGAAGTCGGAAGTTGGAAGTCGGAAGTCGGAAG
>CAYTJB010000146.1:2986-3597 GCA_964437995.1 uncultured Bacteroides sp.
CAGATTAACACCGATTTGTGTTAATGAAATGCTCTTTTGTCATTCCGAGTGTGCGAGGAATCTCATTCATAAACATAATCTTAGCGTTCTTAGCGGTTTAAAAAGAATAGAAGAATAAATTAGCAGTTTTTAATTGGCTTTTTTTACTTCTTCAGCCTTCTTTATTTCTCCATCAATACGAAGAAAATTATTGCTACTATCGAAAATCAACGTCATATTATTTTTTTTCTTTTTAGTAATTATAACTTCATAAATTCTTTCGCCACCGCTTTTATCAAGAAATCCTAATTCTTTAATTTTATATGCTGCATAATTTTGTGTAACATAATCTTTTATTTTTTGTGGGGCATAATCTATAGCAAATATCCATTTGGTATATTGCCAATTATTGTTTTGATAGGCAATTTCCATTTTGCTACCATCGTTGATAAAGGCAACTTTTATAACAGCATTGTCCTTTTCCCAAATAGCTTTTTCAGCCGCAGGAAATCTATTTTTTAAATCGTTTGTTACTTGAACTGGAACATCGTTAACAGCTAATTTCTGAGCAAATAATACAGTAGAAATCAACATTGTAACTAAAAAAAGATTGATTTTTTTCATTTTTTGAT
>CAYTJB010000146.1:3607-7501 GCA_964437995.1 uncultured Bacteroides sp.
AAACTTACATGATTTTAAAAGAAAATGAAGTTTTTTTTAAGAAATTTTATAAAAAAGATTTGAACAAGGTTTTGAAATCGAACAAGCCAAATAGCTGTGCCGATGAAATAAGAATGACAACAATAATAACCCAACGAACAAAATTTGCTCCCCAACTTACTGCAAACCTTGATGCTACATAAGCTCCAATGATGTTTCCAATGGCATGAATTAAGCCATATTCGTAATTAATTTGCTTGTTGTAAATAAAAACCAATAAGGTAAAAGGAGCATACAGTAGTACAATAAAAACTTTCAACGCATTGGCTTTTACTAAATCGTAGCCAGCACCCAATACCAGTCCTCCTAAAATAAAATATCCAACACCTACATGAATAAATCCGCCATAAAGTCCTATCAGAAAAAAAACAAAATATTGCAACACCGAAGTTTTCTTTTCCATAAGATGTTGTTGTCCTTTGAGCCATTGCTGCGGTTTATAAATAATAAAAATCATCATAATCAGCATTATAACTGCAATGGCTTTTTCAAAAATATCTTCATTAATATCAACTGCTATTTCAGCACCAATAACAGAACCTATTACTGTAGGAATCCCAAGCAATAAACCTTTACGAGTATCTAATACCTTTTGTTTTTTAAAACTGGCTGTTGAGGTAATTGTTTGTAGTATTACAGCAATCCGATTGGTACCGTTTGCAACACCTGCCGGCAAACCCAAAAACATAAACAAGGAAATAGATATAATGCTACCACCACCGGCAAGCGTATTGATAAATCCAACCAATAAACCGGAAACAATTAATGCTGTAATTTCAATCCAAGACATTTTTTAAAAATTATGAATGTTGAATGTTGAATTAATAAGTCAGAAGTCAGAAGACCGAAGACCGAAGACCGAAGACCGAAGTCCGAAGTCCGAAGTCCGAAGTCGGAAGTAAAAAAACAAGTGTTTAACCGATAAAACTTTTGTATTAATTATTTTCTTTCTGCATTCTAATTTAAAACTTAATAACTTTTAACTTTATGAACTTTACAAACTCTTTAACTTACTATGCTTATTCCCATACGCAAAATATAACACAAGTCCTACACATAACCATATCAAAAAACGCAACCAATTGGTAATTCCTAATTCTGTCATTAAATACAAATTAGTAAGCAAACCCAATACTGGTATCAACGAAAAGCTTCTAAGAATGGCTAATATAGTAATAACAATTGCAATTATAATAAATCCAAACATCGGAATTTGATGTTTGAAAGTATTCCAAAAACCATTAATATGGTATTTTTCTCCTCCAAAATCGAAAAAACGAAATACACCTTCAGCATTGAAATAGAATAAGGAGAATAAAACCACTATCCATATAATTGGCAAAAAATAACGGCTATTGACATAAGGTACACGATAGCTCCCTCCTTGTTGCAACGTATTACCGTGTTTTTTGGTATCCATAATCAATACACCGCCCGAAACCAATACAAAAGCAAACAATGTTCCAATGCTGGTTAAATCGGTTACTTCGGTAAGATTAAGGAAAAGCGAAGGAATAGCAACGATAATACCTGCTATAATAGTTGCAAAAGCAGGTGTTCTATACTTTGGGTGCAATTTTGAGAAGCGTTTGGGTAATAAGCCATCGCGACTCATGCTCATCCATATACGTGGTTGCCCTACTTGGAATACTAACAATACACTTGCCATGGCAATTATAGCACTAATCGCTATAATGCCCGATAAACGGGTAAGATGTAATTTTTCAAAAGCATACGCCAACGGATCGCCTACGCCTAATTCTGTATAACTAATCATTCCCGTTAATACTAAGCTTATTAATACATATAAAACAGTAGTAATAGCAAGGGCATATATCATGGCACGAGGTAAATCTCTTTTTGGATTTTTGCACTCTTCGGCAGTAGTAGAAATAGCATCAAAGCCAATATAGGCAAAAAATACACCGGCTACACCTTTTAGCACGCCACCTACTCCATTGGGTGCAAATGGCGACCAATTATCGGGGTCAACGTAAAAAGCACCCACACCTATTACTAACATAAGAATAGCTATTTTTAGAATAACCATAATGTTTCCGGCAATTTTGGTTTCGTATATACCTTTGTAAACCAAATAAGTAATAAAAACTACGATAGAAAATGCAGGAATATCAGCTATTAAGCGTATTCCAAAAAGTTGAGGTGCATTTTGCCATGCAATATAGGCTTCTTGTATACCTCCATTCAATTGATTGAAGGGAATTCCGCTTTGCAAACTCTCCAACGCTTTATGGTAGCCTCGCGAAGCACTCAAAAAGTCGGTACTCATGTATTCTGGAATTTTCATGCCGATACCGTGCATAAACCCTGTAAAATAATCTGACCACGAAATAGCAACAGCAATATTACCAACGGCATATTCCATAATTAAGTCCCAGCCTATAATCCATGCAATTAATTCTCCAAAACTCACGTAAGCATAGGTGTAAGCACTACCACTGATAGGAATACCTGATGCAAATTGGGCATAGCACATTGCCGAAAATCCACAGGCAATGGCAGTAAAAACAAACAACAACGAAACTGCCGGACCACCATTAACAGCAGCCGTTCCAATAGTACTAAAAATACCTGCCCCAATAATAGCAGCAATACCCAAAGCTGTTAAATCCCTAACCGTAAGATTACGTTTCATGCCCGAAGATGTTTTGGCTTCGATGTTGGCATGATGGAGAATCATCTCTATGGATTTACGACGAAATAGGTTTTTCAATGGTTTCGTATTTTAGCAAAGCAAAAATAGTTTTTTTTATTTAGCTTGAGAAATGTAAGTGGTTATTTAAAGGAAAAATATTATACTTTTCCAATAATTGCTTTCGATTTGTATATTGTCCGTACATAATAGAAAAATTTAATGTAATTTTGTTTTGTTTTAAACCAATTTTAAAATCTATATTCTGAGTATGCCTGACTTTTTGATTTAAAATCATAAATCATGAAAACAATTTCTTTAGTATTTTTAAGTGTTTTTATTAGTACTGTTACTTTTTCGCAAGTAGATAAAGCCGATTATAATGATGATTATTGGAGTTTTGGCGACAAAGATGTTGCCGATTTTTACACTTCGGAAAATAAAACGGAAACAGAACAATTTAAAGGTGGAATTACCTTTTATTCTATTGATAATGCAATTACAGGAAATGGAAAAACCATAAACGGTAAAAAAGATGGTGTTTGGATTGGCTATTTTAACAATGGAAAGACTTATTTTAACGAATGGTACAATAAAGGGAAGTTAAAAAAAGGGGTAAGTTATGATATAGCTGGGAAACAATATTTATACACAAAAGAAACGTTGAATCCTTATCCTCAAAATGGATGGAACGATTTTGTGATGTATGTACAAAGCTATTGGGATAAAGTGTCTGATTTTATTGAGAAAAAATATCCTAAAAATTTTAAACTGTTAAAAAACAAAGAGATAGAAGTAAGTTTTGTGATTATAATTAACGAAGATGGAACAGCTGATGTGGGAGAAATTGCGAACGGAACTAATTATGGATTTGATAAAACAGCTGCTAAAAAGATGGTGTCAAATTATAAGAACAAATGGATGCCTGCACTATTAAAGGGACAAATTCGTAAATCGAAAGTTATATATACTGTTAAAATAAAGTTTTAAAGTACTTAATCTAAGTTATTTAAAACTATAATTTGTAATTTTCACTTTACAAATACACGTAAAATCTATGTTAGAATTATTTATATATCAACTACCCAAATTTAGGGTACTTGATATTATTGATATTGTATTAGTTGCTTATCTTTTTTATGAGATATACAAACTTATTAAAGGTACAGCAGCTATTAATATTTTTATTGGGATTCTATCAA
>CAYTJB010000147.1:0-312 GCA_964437995.1 uncultured Bacteroides sp.
ATGGTTTGTGATTGGTATTCAAATTATTACAACTAGAAGGAAAAATACAAGAATATCTTTTGCATTTTTGGCATAACAATAAATCTTTGCCTTGCATGCGATACATATTGGCAGAAGGTCCGCCTAAATCGGAAATATATCCTTTAAAATCGGGCATTTGAACTACATTTTCCAATTCTTTCAAAATAGATTTTTCGGAGCGACTGGCTATAAATTTTCCTTGATGAGCAGAAATTGTGCAAAATGCACAGCCTCCAAAGCAACCTCTATGAATATTTACAGAAAATTTAATCATTTCAAGAGCAGGAATAG
>CAYTJB010000147.1:322-918 GCA_964437995.1 uncultured Bacteroides sp.
GTTGTTCGCTCATTACAGGATTGGGCGGATTGATTACCAATATTTTATCGCCTACTTTTTGAATAATCCTATCAGCTTGTTGTTTATTAGATTCTTCCTCAATTACTTTAAAATTTGAGGCATATAGTTTTTTATCTTTTAAACATTGTTCGTGAGAAGCTATTTCTATGGTTTTCCAATTGTTTACATCAAATTGCAAATCAGCTTTTGGTACTAAAAATGCTGTTTGAGGAATGTCTATTATAGAAGTAATATTTTTTTCGCTATTTAATTGATTTGCAAGTTCTACAATGGGTTGTTCGCCCATGCCATAAACTAATAAGTCGGCACTACTTTCTACTAAAATAGAAGGTTTTAATGTGTCTGACCAATAATCGTAATGGGTAACCCTACGCAACGAAGCTTCTATACCACCTAAAATAATAGGTGTTTCGGGATATAGCTCTTTTAGTATTTTTGAATAAACTATGCTTGCATAATCAGGACGAAAACCAGCTGTTCCGCCTGGTGTATAAGCATCATCGCTTCGCAAGCGACGTGCAGCAGTATAATGATTTACCATTGAATCCATGCAACCTGCAGTAACACCGAAAAAT
>CAYTJB010000147.1:928-5990 GCA_964437995.1 uncultured Bacteroides sp.
CCTAGTTTTTTAAAATCTCTTAAATCATCACGCCAGTTGGGCTGAGGAAGTATAACTACCTTATAACCATTTTTTTCAAGAATTCTACCAATAACAGCTGCACCAAAACCTGGGTGATCTACATAAGCGTCACCGGAAACGATAATAACATCGGGTTGTTCCCAGCCCAGAAGCTCCATCTCCTTTACCGTTGTAGGTAACCAATCTGTTATTTTATAGTTTTTGCTCAATTATTTTATTTGTGTTGTTAAAAAAAAGATAAGTGTCTTTTTGCAAAAGTACTTATCTTTGTGCAAATATTTTAATAGAATTATAAATGAAAACATATTTAGCCCTAATTATACTGATTTTTATCTTTTTTTGTGGGTTTTCGCAAGATGGTATTACCTCTAAACCTAAACCTGAAAAAAACGAAGGTAAAGATATTTTAATTTTTGACCTTTTTACTGATTTATGGCAAGATGTACCTGCTGTTGCTAAAGTCAGAACTATCAATCAAGGGATAAATGTTTATGCAATGCTCAATTTCCCTATTGCAAACACTAATTTTAGTTTAGCTGCGGGATTAGGTGTAAGTTCTCATAATTTTTATAGTGATGCTATGGCTTCAATTAGAGATACAAGTGGATTGCTAACTGGACAAACTGAGTTTTACAAACTCAATAATGTTTACAACAAGAATATAGATTATAGTATTAATAAAATAAATGTAACTTATATTGATATTCCGATAGAAATTAAGTTTAAAACGAGAGCTGAACGAAACAAACGTTTTAAAGCTTCTATTGGGTTTAAAATTGGCTATAATATTAGTAATCACTCTAAATATAGAGGTGAAGATGTAATCGAAAACACATCGGATTACATTACCATAAAGAAAAGTAATATAAAACATATTAATAATTGGAATTACGGGCTCACTGCTCGAGTTGGCTATGGGAAATTTAATATAATGGCTTATTATTCGCTATCAAAAATATTTGAAGAAGGAAAAGGTCCACAAATGTACCCAATTTCAGTAGGTTTAAGTATTACTCCTTTTTAGTGAATTATTAGATTTAATTAGTTTTTAAAATTCTATAAATAAAATAAAGTTGTAAATTCTTATATCACAACAATACGCTTTAATATAAAACCTTTTTTAAATCATGTTAAACAAATCGAAAGAATTAACAGCATCAATTAGCTTGTTAAACGAGAAACTTCATTTCGAAGGAAATGTTGATGGAAATAAACCTATTTCAATTGATTACATAACACCATTGGGCGATAATTTAGGATATACTTCTCTCGAATTATTATTATTAAGCCTTTCATCTTGCATTGGTAGTTCTATTCTTGTATTTCTGAGAAAAACAAAAAAAACAATAACGGGATTAGAAATAAAAGCAACCGGAATTAGAAAAGAGGAACACCCAACAGGTTTTAAAACTATTATACTTGTTATATACTTAAAATCAACTAACACAGCCACAGAGGAATTAGAGAAAGTAATAAAACTTGCGGAGGAGGCTTATTGCCCAGTTTGGTCAATGCTAAAAGGAAATGTTGAAATCATAGTAAAACATAGTATTATTTCTAAATAAACAAAGATATTTAGGGTTGAATAAAAAAAATGTAGACGCTAACATCAATAAATTAAGACCTTCGTAAAAAATGAAAACAGCAATTATATACGTCTCAAAACATGGAACTACAGAAAAAGTAGCTCAAGAAATAAAAAATAAAATAGGAGATGATAAAACTCAATTGTTCAATCTGAGAGCTAACAATAAAATAGATTTAACGCAATTTGAACAAGTAATTATTGGTGGCTCTATACATGCAGGGAGTATTCAGACTATTATAAAAGATTTCTGTAAAAACAATGCAAACGAACTTACAAACAAACGATTAGGACTTTTTATTTGCTGTATGTATGAAGAAGAAATTGCTACAAAGCAATTAGAAAATGCTTACCCAGAAATACTCCGCAAACATGCTAAAAGCTTAAAAGTTATGGGCGGAGAATTTTTATTTGATAAGATGAATTTCTTTGAAAAAATGGTAATAAAAAAAGTAACAGGTGCCAAAGAAACCGAATCAAAAATAAATCAGGCTAATATCCATTCTTTTGTTGAAGAAATGGCATTGTGAGTATAAAAGTTTGTAAAGTTTGTAAAGTTTATAAAGTTCATAAAGTTTGTAAAGTTCATAAAGTAAAAAGTGTAGCAACAAAAGTGTAATACCGATACGCAATATGTAATAGTCTAAAAAAGACTGGACTAAACATATTGTCTATTGGTATAAAATAAACTATTTAATGCTTTTACGTTTCTTCTCTTTGTCGAAAGTAAAGAAATAGAACCTAAATCAATATTCTACAAAAAAATCTTTAAATGACTTTCTTACCTTTGGCAATTTTACCAAATAATCATTGGCTTCGTCGCGGTTGCCAATAGCCATCATTACTACTGATTTTAAACCTAATTTATCAAGTTCAAGTACTTTATCCAATTCATCAGGGCTAAAGCCTTCCATTGGTGTAGTATCTACTTTTAGCATTGCTGCAGTGGTAAGTCCAAAGCCTAATGCAATATATGCTTGGCGTGCAGCCCAAGCTGTTTTGTCAGCAGACATTGACAAAAAGCCTAAAATTTGATTTTTGTATTCTTCCAAGCTTTCGAGTGTTTGGTTTCGCGTGTTTGCAATGTGTTGGATAAATTCTTGTGTTTTTTCTTCGTAGCCATCTTTCCAAACAGCAAACACAAGCATACAAGCCGATTGGGTAATTTGAGGCTGATTGTAACAAGCAGCTTTCATTTTTTCTCTAACGGATTTATCTTTAATAAGCAATACTTTAAAAGGTTGCAATCCCATTGATGTGGGAGCCATGCGGATAGCTTCGAGTATGGTGTTTAATTTATCTTCGTCCACTTGTTCGCCATTCATGCGTTTGGTGGCATATCTCCAGTTTAAATTTTCTAAGATGTTCATGGTGTTATGTTTTTACAATTAACATAATTAAATGAATATTGTTTCGGGAAATGATATAGATTCTTTATCAACTATTGGTTGAATTATTTTGCACTTATAATATAGTTTCCGTTTTTATCTACAGTTACTTTAGGTTCTTTTTTGTTATTAAGAATAAAATCATATCCTTCTTTGAGATTTTGCCAAAAAAGAAGTAAAGCTTCATTGGTAGAAAATTCTTTTTTTAAGCTTGTATAATTTTGGGATGTTAATCGAGCAGGGAATATGTAAACAGGAATGTTTTTTTGTGCATTATTCTTAGCTTCTACAGCATAAATATAAAGCTCTTTTATTTTATCATCAGTAATGGGAATGCAACCAATAGTAACCGAATTACCATGTATAAAAACATCGCCACCCAAGTCATTAGCTTTGCTTTTGATTTTATCAGCATTATTTGGATAACTAACTCCCAATGACAAGTAAAAATTGCTTGTTGGGTTAAATCTGTCAATAAAATAAAATCCTTCGGGTATTTGATTATCTCCTTGCTTGCGTTTTGGTCCTAATTTTCCTGAAAAAGCAGAAAATTGATAAGTTTTAATAAGTTCATACTCATTTTGCGTGCTTTGCTTTACCCATAGTTCTAATATCCTTTCCTTTTTAAACGCTAAAAGCATAATTTCTATACTTGTTAGGCTAAGTTTTTTTGTTTTTAACTCATTAATTATCATTTTTTCTTTTTCTTTGTAAGCAGTTTTTACTCTTTCGTATTGCATTTGTTGGTTTTTAAAACCTGTTTGAGCTAATAATAATTCTGAACTTATTAGCATAATATTGAGTATTAATAAGTGTTTTGACATTGTAATCTGATTTGATTTACTTTTAAAACGAAAAAGCCAAAGAATTATTACATTTTCTGGCTTTTTAAAAATATATTTGCAACAAACACTTATATATGTAGCAAATGTCCCATTTTTTCTTGCTTAGTTTTTTTAATGTATTTAATATTCCTCATAAAGTGCGATAAGAAGCCATAAAGTTGTTTTTGTAAAAACTAAAAAGAGAAACCTAAAACATTTTATTTTTTCAATGCTTTAAAATACGTATTTTTGAACTTTATATTCCAACTTATGCAACGATTTTATTTCATTATAATACTTTTTTTCTTCATTTTATCATGCAATCATCCTGATTATAAGGATACTAAGAAAGTATTTCGTTACAACGAGTCGGCGGGCATTACTTCTTTAGACCCTGCATTTACTAAAGATCAGTCGAATATTTGGGCTTGTAATCAACTTTTTAATGGCTTGGTTCAATTAGATGAACAATTGAAAGTGAAACCTTGTATTGCAAAAAAATGGAACATTTCTGCTGATGGAAAAACCTATACTTTTACACTTCGTGATGATGTTTATTATCATAAAAGTACTGTTTTTACTGATAGTACACGTAAAGTTATTGCCAATGATTTTGTATATAGTTTTAATAGAATTGTAGATGAAAAAATTGCATCGCCGGGAGCTTGGATTTTTAATTATGTAAAAAATGAAAATGGTAAATTTGCATTTAAAGCATTGAATGACTCTATATTAGAAATCACATTAAATCAATCGTTTCCTCCTTTTTTAGGCTTATTGAGCATGCAATACTGTTCAGTTGTTCCGCACGAAGCTATTGATTTTTATGGAAAAGATTTTCGCAAAAACCCTATTGGTACCGGTGCTTTTCGATTAAAACTTTGGAAAGAAGGAGTGAAGCTTGTTTTAGTAAAAAATGAAAATTATTTTGAATTTGAGAATAATAAACGCTTACCTTATTTAGATGCAGTTGCTATTACTTTTATTATAGATAAGCAATCTGTATTTTTGGAATTTATAAAAGGAAACATTGATTTTATGAGCGGTATTGATGCCAGCTATAAAGATGAACTATTGACGGTAAACGGGCAGCTAAATCCTAAATACAAAAATAAATTTCAGTTAATTTCTCAACCATATTTAAACACAGAATATCTTGCATTTTTGATGGATACAACGCAAGTTAATTCCAAAAATAATCCGTTAAAATACAAAGCCGTTCGGCAAGCCATCAATTATGGTTT
>CAYTJB010000147.1:6000-7475 GCA_964437995.1 uncultured Bacteroides sp.
CGTTATTTAAGAAATAATATTGGCACTCCAGCTTTGTATGGATTTGTTCCTAATGGCTTACCAAGTTTTGATACAGCAAAAGTAAAAGGCTATGATTATCAACCCGACAAATCACGAAAATTATTAGCAGATGCCGGTTTTCCAAATGGAGAGGGCTTAAGCGAAATTACGCTTTCTACAACTTCTTCTTATTTAGATTTATGCAAATATATTCAGAATCAATTAGCTGAAATAGGCTTGAAGATAAAAATTGATGTAAACCCACCTGCTACTTTGCGAGAAATGATTGCTAAATCGAAAATTTCGTTTTTTAGAGGTTCTTGGATAGCCGATTATCCTGATGCTGAGAATTATTTATCCTTGTTTTATTCGGCTAATTTTTGTCCTGTAGGTCCAAATTATACTCATTTCATAAATAAAACTTTTGATATGCTATACCAAAAGGCTCAAAATGAAGTAAATGATTCTATTCGCTATGGCTACTATAATCAAATGGATCAAATTATTATGAACGAATCACCTGTTGTGGTTTTGTACTATGATCAGGTATTGCGATTCATACAAAATAATATTCAAGGTTTAGGCTCAAATCCAATGAATTTGTTAACGTTAAAAAAAGTAAAAAAAATCTGAAATTAAATACTGTTGTATCTTTTGTCTATTATTCACTAACTTTGCTAAAAATAATCGTAAGATGAGTATTCAACAAAATCTTGAAAAAGTTCTCAAAAACATTCCTCAAAATGTTGATTTAATTGCAGTTTCAAAAACAAAACCAATAGAAGATATTTTAAAAGCATATCATCTAGGTCAACGAATTTTTGGGGAAAATAAAGTGCAGGAATTAGCTGAAAAACAACTTCTTTTACCTAAAGATATTGTTTGGCATTTTATTGGACACTTACAAACCAATAAGGTAAAATACATTGCTCCTTTTGTTCATTTAATTCATAGCATTGATAGCACTAAGCTATTGGCTGTTATTAACAAAGAAGGTGCGAAAAACAATCGAATAATTGATTGTTTGTTGCAGTTTTATATTGCTACCGAAGAAAGTAAATTTGGCTTTGATTATGAAGAGGCTTCTACATTACTTAATTCAAAAGAGTTTGCAGAGATGAAAAATATTAAAGTTGTTGGTGTAATGGGAATGGCAACTTATACAACAAATGAAAGGCTTATTCATCAAGAGTTTGCACAACTCAAAAACTATTTTGAAAAGCTAAAACAAGATTTTTTTAGTGATAAGCCTTATTTTAAAGAAATTTCGATGGGTATGTCGGGCGATTACCAAATAGCTATAGATGAGGGTAGTACAATGGTAAGAATAGGTAGCTCTATTTTTGGAGAAAGAAATTATCAAAATCAAATTTAGATATTTGTTAGAAAAATATAAGTTCTTATTTTGAAATGTTTTTTTGTTTTGTTGAACTTATTTTTGTCATGCTGAACGAAGTGAAGCATCTCATTAATAA
>CAYTJB010000148.1:0-6820 GCA_964437995.1 uncultured Bacteroides sp.
ATAGCAAAATTAATTTCAAATAAAATACAAATTATAAAGGAGGCTTAGTATAGAAAGTTCGTAAAGTAAAAAAACAAACAATACTTGGTTTTAAGAGAAAAGTTTTGAATTTCAGAAAGTTAATGTTTTTTTTTAGAATATCAGCATCATCTGTATTTCATTATTTTTTTACATCTTTGCAATAAAATACTATTATACTGTCATATAGGAAAAATAAAATAATGGGAATTAATAATAATTCTATAAATCTTGCAAAAAAATTAGACACTATTTGGCTGAAAGCAACAGTTTTAGGAAGTTTATGGGGTGCTGTTGAAATAATTTTGGGAAGTTTTTTGCACAATCTAAGAGTTCCATTTTCTGGTACATTTTTATCGGCTTTTGCTGTTATTCTATTGGTTGCTGGGCATAGATTATGGTCAGAAAAAGGCTTGATATGGCGAGCCGCATTAATTTGTGCCTTAATGAAATCCATTTCGCCCAGTGCCATGATTTTTGGTCCTATGATTTGCATTTTTGCAGAAGGCTTATTCATGGAAATAGCTATCAGATTATTGGGTTCAAATATATTAGGCTATATGATAGGCGGAGGTTTGGCAGTGTTGGTCAGCTTAATATACAAAATCTCATTTCTGCTGATAACGTATGGTTTTGATTTGGCTGTTTTGTACGACAGGTTATATGTATTTGTTGCAAAACAAATGAATTCAACTGCTACCCAATCATGGCGATTAATAATCGGTTTTGCGGTTTTTTATATGATAATTGGCATGCTTGCTGCAATTTTAGGCTTTTTTACACATAAAAAATATCGTAAGCAATTGCCAATACCCGAAATTATTAACAAACCAAAAACAGATATTTTTGCTGTCAATACTCAACAACGATTTTCTATTGCATTGTTATTTTTTCATATTTGCATGATAATTATTGGTTTGGCTTTTTTGAATCAATTAAACATTCTGATAGCAACTTCCATAATGCTTGTTTACGTTTCCTTATCGGTAACTTTTTACCGCTCTTCGCTCAAAAGATTGAAAAAACCGATGCTTTGGATACAGTTTTTTGTAATTACCTTACTTGCAGGTTTATTTTTGAGCAATTTGCAAGAAAGTGGTAATTTTTTTACAAGTCAAGGAATTATTACTGGTTTGAAAATGAATGTGAGAGCCATCATTATTGTGTTGGGGTTTGCTTCGTTGAGTGTTGAGCTTCGCAATCCGAGCATAAAGTTGTTTTTTGGAAACAAAAGGATGGAAAAGGTTTATCTTTCGCTGGAACTGGCATTTGAGGCTTTGCCTACTATTATTGCTGATATGGCTTCACCCCGCAAATTTATCAGCAACCCTATGCAATCATTGGCAGCTTTAATCAATCAAGCAGAAGGCTGGTTACAGCATTTTAGCAACAAAAATATAAAAAAACCAAATATTGTTATTATTACAGGCAAAAAGGGAGAAGGTAAAACTACGTTTTTAATAGAAATAGTAAATAATTGCAAGGCAAAAAAAATAGAAACAACAGGAATACTTCAGCTCGGATTTTGGGAAAACAACAAACGTCATCATTTCGATATTATTGATATTAAAACAAATCAAAGCATGGAGTTATGTAGTATTGTTGGCAACGAAAATCAGCAAAAATTTGGTTCTTTTTATTTTAATAATGATGCACTTGAATTTGGCAAAAAAGCACTTAGTTTAGAAAACATACAAAGTGCAGATATTGTTTTTATTGATGAAATTGGAATGTTAGAATTGCAAGATAACGGCTGGGCTGAAAGCTTGAAAAATATTTTAGAAGCATATCAAAAAACAATTATTATATCGGTTCGTGAAGATTTTGTAGATGAGGTAATAAATAAATGGGGATTGCAACAAGCAAAAATTTGTACTATTAACCAGTGTAATATCTCAGAATTATTAGATGGTATAAAAAATACTTCGCAACAAAATAATTGTGTATAAAAAGAGCGTCTTTTAAAGTTTGGCATCATTACCCTTTTATAAAAACAATTATCCAACTATTTCTTTTACAAGATTTTGTATAGTTGTATTGGTTTGTTTGTTTACTTTAACTAAAGGAAGCCTGAGGTTGTTCTGGCAAATTTCAAGCACTTCTAAGGCTGCTTTAATACCGGCAGGGCTTCCGTCTTCAAAAATAGCATTGGTAAAGTTAAATAACTTGTAATGAAGTTCTTTGGCTTTTTTACAATTGGCAGATAAAGCCATTTGTACCATTTCCGAAAATTCTTTTGGAAAAGCATTGGCTACTACCGAAATTACGCCATCTGCTCCAGCTGCAATAAGTGGTAATGTAAGTGCATCTTCGCCCGAAATTACTAAAAAATCTTTGGGTTTATTGTTTATTATTTGCATACATTGCATCATATTTCCCGAAGCTTCTTTTATGCCAATAATACCCGATACTTCATTGGCTAATTTCAATGTAGTTTCGGCACTAATATTTACACCAGTGCGGCTTGGCACATTGTATATAAGCATTGGCACGGGCAATACTTCTTCTATGCTTTTAAAATGGTAAAACAAGCCTTTTTGTTGAGGTTTATTGTAATAAGGTGCTACAGACAAAACGGCATCAATTCCTTCAAAATTAAAATCTTTTATTTGGTCAACCATTTTTTGTGTGTCATTTCCGCCCATACCTAACACTACGGGTACGCGCTTTGCAACAGCATCAACCACAAAATCAGTAACAGCAAGCTTTTCTTTGTCCGACAAGGTAGCTGTTTCGCCTGTTGTACCCAATGCTACAATGTAATTTACACCATTTGTTATTAGATGCTCAATTAATTTTCCTAATGACGTAAAATCAACAGTACCATGTTTGTGGAAAGGGGTAACAATTGCAACTCCTGTTCCTTTAAGTGCTTTTTTCATTTGGTGTGTATTTCTTAAAGTATTGTTTATCAATTTATTTCTCGTTTCAAGCGAGAATACCATCAATTATTTACTCTTTTATTAAGGTTTAGAATAAAGAAGTTTTATCCGGCGTTTTATTTATAATACTCAGATAATGAATAATTAAAGTAATAAATTCGTCTAACGTTGTTTTTTGATTTATATCTATCATTAAATCAAAAATAACTTCATTATTTTCTCCATCTTTACCAGCTTTAAATTTTGCTTTTGAAAGTGCTGCTAAGTATTTTGTTTGAAAAATGTTTTCTAAAGATAAATCAATTAATATATCAAAATCGGTTTTGCAAAAGTCTGTAACATAATTACTTTTTGGCTTGCCATACCAATTCAAATTATTTCGGTCGTAATAATCTAATGATAATTTCTCAATAGCATAAATTGGTCGAATATCACCATCAAAATATCCAATAGCTTTCACATTTATTTGCTTGTCTTGCAATAATTTAACAAAACGTGTAATGTGATTATAGGTTTGCTCGTCCTTTAGTACATAAATAATACCTATCTCTTTGGCATCGTCAAGGTTTATAATCTTTCGGAAGCGTTGATTTTTAGGTAAATGCTTGTTAAGATAATGATTACCTGCAAATTCTTTTATTTTGTAAAATATACTCACTTTGTATGTAGAATAAAATAGTTTCTGATTTTAATAGCTCGTAAAATTAAAAAAGAAATTTGATATAAATTAAATAATTTGTTTTAATCTGTTAATTTTAACAAATATTAAAGTCATTTTTCTTATTTTTACAAAAAAATAGAACATTTTGAAAATTACTTTTTTAGGAACAGGCACTTCACAGGGCGTACCTGTAATAGCCTGTGAATGTGAAGTTTGCAAATCAAAAGATAGTAAAGATAAGCGATTGCGTTCATCGGTAATGATTGAAACGCAAGGTAATGTATTTGTGATAGATGCAGGTCCCGATTTCAGAGAACAAATGCTACGTGCTAAAGTAAAACATCTTGATGCACTTATACTTACTCATGCTCACAAAGATCACATTGCTGGCATGGACGATGTGAGAGCTTTTAATTATATTCAAAAAAAAGCCATTGATGTATATGCTCGTGAAGATGTGCACACTGCTATTAAAAATGAATTTTCCTATGCTTTTGCAGTATATAAATACCCTGGTGTTCCCGAAATTAATTTGAATTCTATTGAAAATAAACCATTTGAAATAAATCATATAAAAGTTTGCCCTATTGAAGTATTGCATTTAGGATTAAAAATTTTTGGATACAGAATTGGTGATTTTTCTTATATAACGGATGCAAATTTTATTACAGACGAAGAAATTGAAAAAATAAAAGGTTCAAAAGTGGTAGTTTTAAATGCTTTGCGAAAGAAAAAGCATGTGTCGCATTTTACACTTGATGAGGCTATTAGCGTTTTGAATTTAATTAAACCCGAACGTGCTTATTTAACGCATATTAGCCACATGATGGGCTTTCATAAAGAAGTTCAAAAAGAATTGCCTTCTTTTATCAAATTTGCTTATGATGGTTTAAGTATTGAATTGTAATAACGATAATTATGCTAAAAAAAATAAAATTACATTTTCCTGAATTCGGCTGGATATTAGCCTTGTTTTTTGTTTTGTTTTTTATGCTTCAACTAAAAAACAATCGGTTTGAGTTAAACGATTTTAAAGTGTATTATTTAGGAATGCAGAATTTTATCAATGGCGATGCCATTTACGGCATTCCTTTTGGCTTAGGTTCAGGACTTTACAAATATTCACCTTTTGCTTTATTGCCTTTTACGGTTTTTTACTATTTGCCTTTTATTGTTGCTGCAGTTTTGTACTATTTTTTGGTTGCTGCTGCAATATTAATTGTAATTTACAAGACGTATCATCTTCTAAAACAAGTATTTAATTTTACAGATATTAAAAAAACTCCCATACTTTATTTAACAACATTGATATTATTAAACCATTTTTACCGCGAATTGCATCTTGGAAATGTAAACATGCTTTTGTTGCTCTTATATGTTATTAGTTTAGAAAAAATATTTGAAAACAAACAGATTTTTGCAGGAATATTAATGGGAATAGGTTTGTTGTTTAAACTACACTTTATCGTTTTATTGCCTGTTTTACTGTTGTTTAAGAAATTTAGAGCTTCTGTATCAATGCTTGCTACTTTTGCAATTGGCTTGTTGTTTCCTGCTTTGTTTTTGGGTTTTGAAGGCAATAATGCTTTATTGAAAGCTTGGTTTGATGCTATGAAAGGACACAACGTAAGCATCAGTAGCAGTGCCGATACTATTTATGCTTGGATAAACAAAATCCTTTCTATTATAGAAATGCAACAACAAGGCATTGTGTTTAGCTTGATAATTCTATTGTTGCTGGGATTATTCTTTTTATGGTTTATTTTTAAAGAGAAGCAAGGTGTTTCAGTACATTCTAAGATACAAAAATTTACGCTTGTTTATTTGTTGGTAATAGCTGCTATTCCTGTTATTACAGTTACTGATAGCGAACATTTTTTGTTTAGCTTACCAATCGTGATGTTTACTTTGTTTTTGCTTTTTTCAAAACAGCCAATCCCAATATGGACGAAAATTTTAATTATCTTGGCTTATGTATTGTATGGTGGCAATTGGCACGATTTGTGGGGACATACAATTTCTGTATTTTTTACTCAAAATGGCTTTTTGGGTTTAGGGAATATGATATTAATAGGAATCGTTGTCTGGAAAAGTAATTTGACAACAAAGAATATATAAGCTTTTTACTTTTTATCCCGAATCGTACCTCTCGGGACTAAGCATAGCTTAGCTTTTTATTTTTTACTTACTTTTACCCCTTTTACTATACAATAAAGATTATGCAATAACATATAATCCAAGCCATTGTAATTTCCTTTCAATCCATTTGCTTCGCCTAATTGCATATCCTTTTTAAGATGCCATCTGTAAGAAGCTGACCAGCCACTTCCTTTTGGATTATTATCAATCCCGTAATTATAAGGTCCTTCATAAGGTGCTGTATTTAATTGATTTAAAGTTTTCTCGAGGCGAGATTCCATTTTTTTGTTTTTATTATGCAGCACATTCCACGATAAAGCGTAAAAAGTATCCCAGTCTTGTTTTTTTGTTTTGGATTTAATGCCAAAATAGGAAGTATTCATTTTAAAAACCAAACCAACTACAGGCACTACTGCCCTCCACGAATCGCCAATAACGGCAAGTGTAGTTATCATGGTTGTATTATCAGGATTAGGGTTTGGAAAAAACTGTCCAAATTGAAAAAATAATTCTTGAGGGTATCGCGTAATTTTTTTCCATAAATTATCAAATTTCGGATCGAAATAATGAGCTGCTCGCATAAAACCATGTGCATAAAACCAAGCCAATCCTCCTTCAGAAGCTTTAAGTTTTTTGCCGTTTGGTCGGAAAACATTCCATCGCATACTCATTGTTTTTCCATACATTCTTGAGGAATTGCGAATATAACTCACAACATTTATTGCAATTTCACGCGAAAGCATTTTTTCGTAAGAACTATCAGGCAAACATCTGTAAACCAATGCCAATCCATATAATAAGCCAATGGCTTCATCTTGGCTGAAAGCCTTAGGAATGCTATCACATTCCGACACTTTTACAACATATCCCGGATGCCCTTTGGGTAAATTTCCAAAACTATTGGTTTTGTTATAATCCCAATTATCAGAAGCTTGTATGTTTTTATTGAAATAATTAAATCGAGTTTCAGTTTTTAAAAACTCACAAGGTACGCTTTCTCTCACAAAAAAACCATCAAAACTATCTTTTATGTTATTAAAAACAACAGATTCCATTTTGTCGAGATAAGTAACATATTGTTTTAAAGCAAGATTTAATTCGTTTTGAGTTTGCTTAGCAG
>CAYTJB010000148.1:6830-7466 GCA_964437995.1 uncultured Bacteroides sp.
TGTTGACCAAAATTAATGTCGTTAGCACCGTAATCGAACCGATTGCGAATACCAGCAATTTGACTTTCACCTCTAAGACTACCCGGCATAACAAAATAATTTAAACGTTGGCGGTAGTGCCAATATTTTTCTGTATTCAACGAATCGTTTTGGGCATAAACGTTTGAAGTAAAGATTGTAATTATTGTAACTAATTGAACTGTATTTTGGTATAACTTTCTCATTGTCTTTGCTGAATATTGATTTGCAAACCTACATAAAAATTTCTTAATTTTTAAGTTAAAAACTATGCAATAGATTATTATCTTTGCAAGCAAAATATTGGAGGGATGCCGGAGTGGTCGAACGGGGCTGTCTCGAAAACAGTTGACCTGCCAAAAGTGGGTCCGGGGGTTCGAATCCCCCTTCCTCCGCCAATAAAAAAATCACTAAAAACCAATTGGCTTTCAGTGATTTTTTTATAAGAGAATAGTGTTAAATACAATAACTTACTGTGTCATTCGTTATTTGTAAAATTAATTCTGACAGAAAGTTTTAATTAGTGCTTGCAAGAAAACTATGAAATTTACTCATTTGGTTGCATAGGTTGCTTTGTCATTCCGAATCCCGAAACTTCGGGAAGGAATCTCAATTAAT
>CAYTJB010000149.1:0-6826 GCA_964437995.1 uncultured Bacteroides sp.
AAAAAAAGAAACTTCGGAGAACCTCCTTTCTTATTTTAGGGGAAGGGTTGGGGTTGGGGTAATGGAGTGAGCAGATGACTTGGAGTCATCAGCTCACTAAAGCAATTACATTAGCAAAACCCGTCAAGTCTAAAGACGTTGTCGGCGTTAAAGTTTAGGAAATATAACTGACATTCAAATAATATTTCATCATTACACAAGATAAGATATAATGCTTTTCAAAAAATCCTTCCCAATTTAAAAATTAAGATTATTTTTGTAAAAAAAATTCCACTATGCCTGTTATAAGCCAATCAATGCCTTTTGTAGTAGAGATGTTGCTATTGTTATTAGTAGCACGCATGTTTGGCGAATTAATGGAACGCATAAATCAACCGGCTATGATAGGCGAAGTAATTGCTGGTTTTATTTTGGGCCCATCTTTATTAGGATTTTCCTTTTTTACCAACCAACTCAAAGTTATTTCCGATTTAGGCGTGTTTTTACTGGTAATTCTTGCCGGTTTTGAAATAGATATTGACGAATTACGCAAATCTATTAGAGGCAGAAATGCTTGGATTGCCCTATTAGGCTTTATTATTCCTATGTTTAGCGGTTTTTTAATTGGTTTTATCTTTAGTTTGCCAATACAGTTAAGCATTTTTCTTTCATTATGTATTTCTATTACAGCTTTACCGGTAAGCATCCGTATTTTAATGGATTTGGGAAAGTTGAATTCAGATATTGGGCAAAAAATTATTTCGGCAGCTATATTTAATGATGTTATATCGCTCTTGGTTTTAGGAGTTATTCTCGATTTTAAAGATGGAGTAAGTAATTATTCCGATTTAGGCTATAAAATTTTATTTACAGTAATTAAAGTACTGATTTTTATGATAATAATGGTAGCAGCCTATCGTTTGTTTCATAGAGCTAAAGAAAAGGTAAGTTTTTTGAACAATCAGTTTGAAAACTTCCTGAAATTTCTAAGAGGCAAAGAATCATTATTTGCTGTGGTAATGGTTTTTGTACTGATTTTTGCAAGTTTATCAGAATTAGTTGGTTTACACTTTGTTATAGGAGCTTTTTTTGGAGCAATATTGCTGCCTCGCGAAATGATAGGGATTGATAATTTTAAAAAAGTTCAACAAAATACATCCAGTATTACAATGGGATTTTTGGCACCTATCTTTTTTACAACCATGGGCGTTCAATTTAATTTGCTATCAATTAACAATTTATACTTATTACTCATTGTAATACTTGCTTCTTTTGTGAGCAAAATATTGGGTGGCTATTTGGGTGGACGATTGGCACGTATGCCTAAGCAAGAATCTTTTACCTTAGGAATTGGGCTTAATGCCAGAGGTATTATGGAATTGGTAATAGCAAATATAGCCTTGCAAAATGGGTTTATTGATATTTCATTTTTCTCAATTTTAGTTATAATGGGAATTATTACAACTGTAGTAACTCCATTTTTATTAAAACGTTCTTTCAGATTAATTGATATAAAAAATGCTCAAATTAACCAAGTTGATTAATCTGAGCATTCAATAATATTAAGTCCAAAATTACTTTTTCTTCTTATTATAAACAGCTATAATTAAAAGTGTAGCCGAAAGAATTAATCCCAACGAAAACAAGCCATATCTGATATTTTTAAAGCCATCTCCTGCAAAATCAGTATTGTCAATAGCATACATAAAACCATTGATTATAAAAAACAGAGCCAACATAATAACTAATATGTCTCTAACCACTAAAAGTTTTTTTCTTAGTTTTAACTTTTGAACTTTTTTATTTTCTTCTTCCATGATATAATGTTTTTAAATAAAAATTACTATTTTTTTAGTCAATATTAAATTAACGTTAAATATTGCACAAAGATAGTAGTTTGATAGTATGAATTCCAAATTAATTAGCAATTTTGCAAACAAATTAATGTTAATTTAACATTGCACCTTAAATCCTCAAGTCATCTGATGACTATTTGAAAATTAGTTATTTATATTAACAGCTGTGTTTTTAAGTCATCTGATGATACTATCAGTTTGTTAGTTATTAATCTTACTGATTTAATGTTAATTTAATATTGAACTAAATTTTTGTTAATATGTTTTTCAAAAAACATAAGATAATTATTTGTTTGTTATAGTTTATTTAGATACTTTTGGATTTTTAAAATAAATATTATGTTTGGATTAGATACAGGTTTGACCATTTTATTACTTTGCTGTATAATAGCAACGTTAGCTTTTGAATTTATCAATGGATTTCACGATACAGCTAATGCAGTGGCTACTGTTATTTACACAAATACTTTAAAACCAAATGTAGCTGTTGTTTGGTCTGGGATATGGAATTTTATTGGTGTTAATGTTGGTGGTATTGCTGTTGCAATGGGGATTGTAAACCTATTGCCTACTGAAGCTCTGATTGATCAAAATATTTATCATGCTGTTGCAATGATTTTGGCTTTGGTATTAACAGCCATAATATGGAATTTAGGAACATGGTATTTTGGCATTCCTTGTTCAAGTTCTCATACGCTAATAGGTTCAATATTTGGTGTAGGAATAGCATATATGTTATTACCAGGAAGCTATGAGATAGCTTTAAATTGGAAAAAGGTTGAAGATGTTGGATTGTCGTTATTGGCTTCACCTATTTTTGGGTTTGGATTAGCATTATTACTTATGTATATTTTACAAAAAGTAGTAAAAAACAAATTAATATTCAGAGAACCACCAAAGGATAAAAAACCGCCTTTATGGATACGTTCTATATTAATATTAACTTGTACAAGCGTTAGCTTTTCACATGGTTCTAATGATGGACAAAAAGGAGTTGGTTTGTTAATGATTATATTAATAGGTATTGTTCCTGCACATTTTGCTTTAGATCATTCTAAATCACCAGAACAATTACTTAAAAATGTACAAAATATTGAATTAGTTTTAAATCAAGCTGATACAGCAAAATTTACAGTTGAAAACAAAAAAGAATATAGTACAATTACTTCTCGCATTGATTCTCTTCAAGCAATATTGTGTAATGTAAAATCTTTTAATAATTTACAAGATAAAAAGCATTTTGAAGCTCGTAAAGATATTTTATTGATAGCAAAAAAAACGGAAGCATTTATAACTAAAAGTGCAACAAAAAGTTTTGATAAAGATAAAGTAAAAACGATAAAATCAGATATTAAGAGTATGAAAACATATACAGAATATTCACCTTGGTGGGTTATTTTAATGATTTCAATCTCTTTAGGTCTTGGAACTATGGTTGGTTGGAAAAGAATAGTAATTACCATTGGCGAAAAAATTGGTAAATCACATTTAACTTACGCACAAGGAGCCACAGCAGAAGTTATTGCAGCAAGTACAATTGGAGTTTCTACTTGGTTGGGGTTGCCGGTAAGTACAACTCATGTGTTGTCTTCGGGTATTGCAGGTTCGATGGTAGCAAGTAAAGGCAAAAAAAACTTACAAATGAAAACAGTTAAAAACATTGCTATTGCTTGGTTAGTAACACTTCCTGTAACTATTCTTATGTCGGGGGTATTATTTTTATTACTAAGATTGATTTTAGGATAAAAAATTGTGTACTTTTGCCCGCTTATTTTAATAGAATTTCTAATAATTGTTTATGCTTCGTTGAATATATATGTTATTAAGTTACTTGTTATTAAGTTATTAAAAAAAGAAAATTTGATAATTGTTAAAGTAAATAGCTAACCTAATAACTTATTAACCTATTAACCTATTAACTAATTTTTTGTCTCTAAAAGTCTCATTTTAAAAACAACTATTAAATACCAAATTTTATGATGGATTTATTAAATCTTTTGCTTGATTTTATCTTACACATTGACAGATACCTTAACGAGTGGGTTACAGCCTATCAAACATGGACTTACTTAATTTTGTTTATCATTATTTTTTGTGAAACAGGCTTGGTGGTAACGCCTTTTTTGCCAGGTGATTCATTGTTGTTTGCAGCAGGGACCATTGCTGCAATGGATGGCAATCCATTAAATGTTACAGTACTTATTGTTGTAATTCTTGTTGCTGCTTTTGCCGGCGATAATACTAATTTTTTTATTGGTAGATTTTTAGGTAAAAAAGTTTATGAAAAAAATTATAAACTTGTCAAACGTGAATATATTGATAAAACCCATGCTTTTTACGAAAAACATGGTGGCAAAACCTTAGTTATTGCACGTTTTATGCCTATTATAAGAACGTTTGCTCCATTTGTGGCTGGTGTTGGCGAAATGAAATATTTACGTTTTATTTCCTTTAGCATAATAGGAAATCTTTTGTGGGTATTTTCGTTTATATTTGCAGGTTATTTTTTTGGTAATATTGATTTTGTAAAAAAGAACTTCACTATTGTAATTTTATCAATTATTTTAATTTCGCTACTTCCTCCTATTATAGCAGTTATTAAACAAAAACTTCAAAAGAAGTAATTTTTCAAAAAAAATGAGAACATTAAAATCGGCGCATGGACATATAAGCAAGCTAAGTGCTACTGGATTATTAGTCACAATTGGAATTGTTTATGGTGATATCGGGACATCGCCATTATATGTTTTAAGAGCAATTATTGCAGGAAGTTCTGTTATTAATGAAGTAAATATTTTTGGTGCTATTTCATGTGTTATTTGGACACTAACATTTCAATCAACCATTAAATATATAATAATTACCTTACGTGCTGATAATAAAGGTGAAGGTGGAGTTTTTTCATTATTTGCTTTAATCCGTAAAAGAGCAAAATGGGCTTATGTTCTTGCAATCATTGGCGGCTGTACATTGTTGGCAGACGGAATAATAACACCAGCTATTACAGTTACTTCAGCTATTGAAGGATTAAAAATCATTTCTCCAAAAATAAATGTTATTCCTATTGTTCTCATAATAATAACAGCATTATTTTTTGTACAAAAATTTGGAACAAAGCTAATAGGTAAATCATTTGGACCTATTATGTTTATTTGGTTTTTTATGCTGGGATTACTTGGATTATTGCAAATAATTAATTATCCAGAAATATTTAATGCATTTAATCCTTATTATGCTTATAAATTTTTAATTGAAAATCCAAATGGATTTATACTTTTAGGTGCAGTATTTTTATGTACTACCGGAGCTGATGCTTTATATTCAGATTTAGGACATTGTGGCATAAAAAACATTCGGATGACCTGGATATATGTTAAGACTACATTGATTTTAAATTATTTAGGTCAGGGTGCATGGATATTAACTAATAATGAATCAGTAGTTAGAAGCACAAATCCTTTTTTTGCAATTATGCCCTCCTGGTTTTTAATTACTGGAATTATTATTGCAACAATTGCAGCCATAATTGCTGGTCAGGCATTAATTACTGGAGCATATACATTAATAAGCGAAGCCATTTCTCTAAATTTCTGGCCAAAAATCAAAATTAAATATCCTACAAATATCAAAGGTCAGATGTACATACCAAGTATTAATTGGATTATTTATATTGGCTGTATATTTGTTATTTTACATTTCAGGGAATCTGCAAATATGGAAGCGGCTTATGGTTTGGCAATTACAATTACCATGTTAATGACAACTTTGTTGATGAGTGTTTACTTGCATTATCTTCATATTCCTAAATATATAATATCTGTTTTTTTACTAATTTATTTATCAATAGAAGGCTCATTTTTAATTGCAAATCTTAATAAATTCATATACGGTGGATGGGTTTCGCTATTAATAGCAAGTATTTTATTTATTGTAATGTACGTTTGGTTTCATGGAAGAAAAATTAAAAACAGCTTTATTGAATTTGTACACATTCAAAAATATTTAGACGTTCTGAAAAGCTTACACAATGATGAATCGATACCTAAATATTCTACTAATTTGGTATATATTACAAGAGCTAAGCGAAAAACTGAAATTGAATCTAAGATAATGTTTTCGATATTTAACAAACAACCCAAACGTGCTGATGTATATTGGTTGATTCATGTTGATATTGTTGATGAACCTTATGAAATGAGCTATACAGTAAATCAATTGATTCCCAAAATATTATATCGAATTGATTTAAAATTAGGTTTTAAAGTTCAGCCAAGGGTAAATCTTTATTTCCGTCAGGTTATTGAGGAAATGGCAAAAAATAATGAAATTGATCTTTCAAGTCATTATCACTCACTGCGACAGTATAATATAATGGCTGATTTTAGATTTGTTATTATTGATCGTATTCAAAACTACGACTTCGATTTTTCTCCTTTTAAGCAATTTTTAATGAATTTATATTCATTTGTTAAGCAGTTTGGCATAACAGAAGTTCGTTCACTCGGACTTGATACCAGTAACGTAATAATTGAACAAGTCCCGTTAATGATTGATAATAAGGCAAAATCAGAATTAGTAAGGCATTAAGAATTCCTCTTAAAATGTTTCATTTCCACAGGAATAACTAAGGATAGTTCAACATAACCCATGTATTCGCCATTTTCGTACCATGGCGTTTGATAAATCATCTTTTTAATTCCGTTTTTTTCGATGGTGTAAGCATTTGTGCTTTCATCAATTAGCATGCTTGCTAACATGGATTTAGCAGGTTCAGGATGACAATTTAATACGTTTTCGCCTATTAAATTAGCTGCTCCATATTTTTCGAAAGTAGTACACGATTTCTTATTCATATACAATATTTTACCTTCTTTGTCGCAAACTGTTACGGCAATAGGTAGTTCTTCAAACCAATTGGTTTTCATTTATTTGAGGTATTTGTTAAGTTGTTATATAGTTAATAACCAGTAAAGTAAAGAGATGCAAAAATT
>CAYTJB010000149.1:6844-7399 GCA_964437995.1 uncultured Bacteroides sp.
ATAGGTATTGATGCCCAAAAAGTTCCTATACTCGAAGCTTCTACTCGGGAATGGGACTCACTATAAGGATAAACAGTAATATTATTACCTGAAGATGCGTAAAGAGGTTTCAGATTTAATCCGTGAATTACCCATTTGCTTGTTTTGTTTGTTAACGAAAGACTGTCAGCACTAATTGTACCAGTAAAAGTTTTGTTGCCGGCGATAGTTTGATTTCCGGTAGTGGTTACAGCATTAGTTATCCCATAACCTGCAATACTTGTTGGCTTATTTGTTATAGAATTAAAACTTACTGATTCAACAGTTTTTGAATGCAAAGAGTATGGAACAGATAATAATTGACTTGTGCCAGTTATCGTGTAGTTTATCCCACCTAAAGGGTCTGTTTCTGTTTTTATAAAATAAGTTCCACTTGTCCAATCTATTGTAGAAAAAGTGCCTGAAACAACTGTTCCTGAACCAATTTCAATGCTTACCAACCCATTTGCATTGGTATTTGGAGTTTGGGTTTCTACATAAACATTTTTTGTTTGTAGTTTAGTCGCGTAATAGTAA
>CAYTJB010000150.1:0-2769 GCA_964437995.1 uncultured Bacteroides sp.
TAGATTATGTATAGTTTTTAGAATATATCAAACCTATTTCTTCTTTGCCTTAACTTTGGTTGATTTTTTGGCTACTGTCTTTTTAGCTGGAGATTTTTTTATGGTTTTACCGCTTTCTTCGGCTATTTTTAGGCAATCTGCCAGTGTTAAATCCTTAGCATCTTTCCCGCTTGGAATTTTGAAATTGTCTTTTCCAATTTTGATATATGCTCCATATCTGCCATTAAGTACTTTAACATCTTTATTTTCGGAAAATTCCTTAATGCTTTTTTCGGCATTTTTCTTTTTCTTTCCTTGTATGTATTCAATGGCTTCTGCTAATGTTAATACCAATAAATCTTGTGTTTTTGGCACCGGAAAATTTGCTTTATTATGCGTAATATAAGGACCATATCTTCCTATGTTTACCACAACATCAGCTTTTTCGTATTCGCCTAAAATTTTTGGGAAATGTTTTGATATTTCAGCTTTTGCAGCATCGGTAATTCTTTTTGCTTTTAAAATTTCAATACATCTTTCTTCTGTAACTTCATAAGGATCATCATTCTTGGTTAAAGAACAAAACTTACCATCGTGGCGGATGTAAGGACCAAACTTACCTATGGAAACTACCATTTCTGTGCCTTCAAAATTTCCTACTATTCTTGGAAGATTAAATAATTCGAGTGCTTGTGCAAGTGTAATGGTATCAAGACTTTGTCCTTTTTTTAATCCTGCAAAACTTGGTTTTTCTTCATCTTTGGCTTCCCCAATTTGAGCCATAGCACCAAAACGTCCAATTCTAACGTAAACATTTTTCTTTGTTTTAGGGTCAACTCCTAATAAACGTTCGCCTTTTGCTCGTTCCGATTCTACTAACGTTTTTTCTACAGTTACATGAAATGGTGTGTAAAAGTTTTTAATCATTTTGTTCCAAATCATATTGCCTTCGGCTATTTCGTCAAAATCTTTTTCAACATTAGCTGTAAAATTATAATCAAGTATGCTTTCGAAATGCTGAACTAAAAATCTGTTAACGATAGAACCTATGTCAGTAGGAAATAGTTTGCTTTTTTCAAAACCAGTTTTTTCTGATTTTACAATTTCCTTGATGGCATTGTTTTTAAGCGTAATTAAATCAAATTTTCTGATTTCGCCATCTCTGTCTTCTTTTACTACATATTCGCGTTTTTGAATGGTAGAAATTGTGGGTGCATAAGTAGAGGGTCTTCCTATGCCTAAATCTTCTAATTTTTTAACCAAACTTGCTTCGGTGTATCTTGGTGGATGCTGCGTAAAACTTTGCGTTGCATTGCACTCATTTAAAAGTAATTTTTCGCCTTTTTTTACGAGAGGCAACAAGCCTTTTTGATTTTCATCCTCTTCATCATCATTCGATTCGAGATAAACTTTTAGGAAACCATCAAATTTTATTACTTCGCCTTTAGCAATAAATTTTTCTTTTCTATTATCAATATCTATCGTGATGTTTGTTTTTTCTAACAAAGCATCGCTCATTTGCGAAGCAATGGCACGTTTCCAAATCAAATCGTATAATCGTTTTTGCGAAGCATCGCCATTTACAGTTTGATTCGTCATATAAGTTGGGCGAATAGCTTCGTGAGCTTCCTGAGCACCCTTGGTTTTGGTGGCGTATTTGCGAATTTTTACATAGTCTTCGCCAAATAGGTTTTCAATTTCTTTCTTTGCCATTGCCAACGCCATGTTTGAAAGATTTACAGAGTCGGTTCTCATGTAAGTAATAAATCCTGCCTCATATAACTGTTGAGCAACCATCATGGTTTTGCCAACCGGAAATCCTAATTTTCTGCTTGCTTCTTGCTGAAGCGTAGAAGTAGTAAATGGTGGTGCCGGCGATTTTTTTGCAGGTTTCATTTCCACGTCAGCAACAGTAAAAGTAGCTTTTATACAATCATTTAAAAATTTAACTGCATCATCTTTCTTTTCAAATCGTTGCGAAAGCTCTGCTGTAATTGTAGTGTTTTTGTCAGGAGATTTAACATCAAAAATTCCTACCACTTTGTAAAAAGAAGTAGTTGAAAAATTTCTGATTTCGTCTTCTCTTTCAACAATTAGTCTAACTGCTACCGATTGAACACGTCCTGCTGATAATGCTGGCTTTACCTTTTTCCACAACACAGGCGAAAGCTCGTAACCAACCAATCTATCCAATACCCTGCGTGCTTGTTGAGCATTTACAAGGTTAATATCAATAGCACGTGGATTTTCAACAGCTTCTAAAATAGCTGTCTTGGTAATTTCGTGAAAAACAATACGTTTAACTTTATTATCTTTCAAGCCCAAGGCTTCCATTAAATGCCATGAAATAGCCTCTCCTTCGCGGTCTTCATCGGAAGCCAACCAAACCATTTCGGCTTCTTTGGCTAACTTTTTTAATTCGCTAACTATTTTTACCTTATCGGGAGATATTTCGTATTGAGGTTGGAAATTATTCTCAATATCAATACTGATAGTCTTTTTAGACAAATCTCTAACATGACCAAAACTTGATTTCACAATAAATTCACTTCCTAAAAATTTCTCAATTGTCTTAGCTTTTGCAGGCGACTCAACTATTACAAGGTTTTGTGCCATGGATAAAAATGTTATATTCTTTCAAACGATAACCAGAAAAAAATTTTTCGCAAAAAATTATTTTTTATTTCTCATCTTTTCTTTTGCGTCGTTCCTTGTGTTCCTTCATGGCGTCTCGCATTTCGACCTGGATAGGGGTTCCAAAAAATCCAAACTTTTCTCGAAGTTTATTTT
>CAYTJB010000150.1:2779-7393 GCA_964437995.1 uncultured Bacteroides sp.
TACAAGATTTTTCGACATAATTTTTTCTATTTATATAATTGTATGAAAAACGGCACAAAATAAAACAATAAAAATTTAATACAACGAATTATTTTTTAGAATTCTACTAAAAAAATAAAAATTTAGCTTTTTTCACTACTTTTGCATCAAAAAAAGAAGTATATTTAATGTCCTCTTATTTAATTATATACAAAGATTAGCAAACAAACATATTTAATTTTTGTTTGGGTAACAAATTTTTACAAAAAAATATAAAGTGGAACAAAAGAAAGTTTTTATCGAAACTTATGGTTGTCAAATGAATTTTTCTGATAGCGAAATTGTAGGTTCTATCATGAAATCAATAGATTATGAGTTAACAACAGATATAAATCAAGCCAATGTAATTTTTTTAAATACTTGTTCTATTCGCGATAATGCGGAACAAAGAGTAAACAGACGGTTAAAAGAATTAAGATCTTATAAAAAGAAAAATCCCGATTTAAAAATAGGACTATTAGGCTGTATGGCTGAACGCCTGAAAGAGCAAATATTTAATGAAGAAGTTGTAGATTTAATAGTTGGTCCTGATGCTTATCGCGATTTACCTAATTTACTTAATGCCGTTGATAGCGGGCAAAAAGCTGCCAATGTTATACTTTCGGAAGAGGAAACTTATGCCGAAATAGAGCCAGTAAGGCTTGATAGCAATGGCATTTCTGCTTTTATTTCGATTATGAGAGGTTGCGAAAATTTTTGCACATATTGTGTAGTACCTTACACCAGAGGGAAGGAACGTAGTAGAAATCCTGAAACCATCATCAATGAAGCAAAAGATTTGTTTGAAAAAGGTTATCGCGAAATTACGTTGTTGGGACAAAACGTAAATTCTTACCAGTGGGAAAGTGATAAAACCATCAATTTTGCAAGACTTATAGAAAGTGTTGCTTTGATAAATCCATTGTTAAGAGTGCGTTTTGCAACTTCTCATCCCAAAGATATTTCCGATGAACTTTTACATACCATCGCAAAGCATGAAAATATTTGCAAAGCCATACACTTACCAGTACAATCAGGTAGTAGCGAGGTACTTAATCGGATGAACAGAAAATATACACGAGAGTGGTATATGAACAGAATAGAAGCTATTAAAACCATAATTCCAGATTGTGCTATTTCTACAGATATTATTGCCGGATTTTGTTCGGAAACCGAAGAAAATCATCAAGATACACTTTCTTTAATGAAATGGGTCGGGTTTGACTATGCCTTTATGTTTAAATATTCGGAAAGACCCGATACTGTTGCTGCAAAAAGGTTTAAAGACGATATTCCAGAGGAAATTAAAAGCAAACGATTAGAAGAAATTATTGAACTTCAAATGAAATTGGCGTTAGAAAGTAATAAAAGAGATGTTGGAAAAATATTTAAAGTATTGATTGAAAGCGTTTCAAAAAGGTCGAAATTAAAATTTTCGGGCAGAAACAGCCAAAATAAAATGGTTGTATTACCAAAAGAAAATTTTAATATTGGCGATTATGTAAACATTAGAATAACAGAATGTACTTCTGCTACACTTATTGGCGAATCTGTTTAGAATGTCTTGTTATATAATAAATTACACGAAAAATTTTTAAAGCTAAAATAGATTTTCTTATTAAAAAATTTTAGTGTAAGTATGATTTTAGCCTGTATTTGTAAAAAAAATATTACTTTTGCGAACAAATAGGGTAAATATTACTGTTTTTTAAAACTTAATTATTGAATAATGAAGCTTATAAAATCTATTAATAAAAAAATTAACTTAATCGTACTTACTTCGATTATTATATTATTTGCATCTTGCACCTCTCAAAAAAAATTAATCTATTTGCAAGAAAAAGCAAAAAATATAAGTGAAAATAATACTTATGTGAACAAAAGTCCCGATTATCGTTTAAGAGTAAATGATATTTTGTACATTAAAATTAACAGCATTATTCCTGAAAACTCTGATTTTTTTAATGGAGGAAGTTCTGTAAATAGCGTGAATCAATTCCAAAGTGAGATGTCAATTTATTTTAATAGCTACACTGTAAGCGATTCAGGATATATAAACTTCCCAATATCGGGCAACATCTATGTAAAAGACTTATCAATAACCGATGCTCAAAAAGAAGTTCAAAAAGTAATTGGAAAATATTTGAAAGATGCCACTGTTACAGTAAAATTAGCCAACTATCGTGTAAGTATTATTGGAGATGTTGAACGACCTGGCGTTTATTATTTTTATCAAGATAAAGTAAATATTCTTGAAGCTATTGCAAAAGCAGGTGATTTAACTGCTTATGGAAATCGTTATCGAGTAATGCTAATCAGAAAAACCGAAACTGGCGATAAAGTAAGCATGGTTGATTTAACCGATAGAAATCTATTAAATAAAGAAGAATTTTTTATATTACCCAACGATATTATTTATGTAGAGCCTAATAAATCTGCAAAAGCTTTAGGATTTGCCACCTTCCCTTGGGCGGTAGTGCTTTCATCTATTTCAACAATTGTTACAATTTATGCTTTACTAAGAAAGTAAATCCTATTAATTAATTGAATTATTCTTACCAAAACAAATTTAAACGTGGAACAATATAAAGTAAATAATAATTTACCACAACAGCAAGAAAATACGGAAAATGTGGATATAATGTCCATCATCTTTAGACTATTGTCGCATTGGCATTATTTTGTTATCTCTGTTATTTTAACTCTTTTATTGGCTTTTGTATTTAACAAATATTCAGTCCCAATGTATGAAGTTAAATCAACTGTATTAGTTAAGGATGACAAAAAAGGTGGCGATGACCTTATGAAAGGATTATCACTTTTTGGTTCTCAAAAAAATGTTCAGAACGAAATAGGTGTGTTGCAATCTTATTCATTAACTAACAAAGCCGTTAAGCAACTTAATTTCAATATTTCCTATTTTGCAGAAAGTAATTTTAAAACAGAGGAATTATATAAAGAAAATCCATTTGAAGTTATTATAGATACTGCATTTAATCAATTAGTTGCTGTGAATATTTCAGTTAAAATTCTTTCAAATCAAAAATACGAACTTGAAATTCCAGAGCAAACAAACACAACTATATTTAGCTTTAGAGAAGAAAAAGCCTTAGAGGAAAAAGCTGATATTCATAAAGTTGTAAAAACGTTATATTTTGGCGAAACTTACAAAGATGAATTTTTAAATTTTAAAATTTTATTAACCCCAAAATATAAAGAAAAAGAAACAAATGGGAAAAATTTTCAATTCACAATTAATGATTTGAATCAAGTAACTTCACAATTTAAAGATTCAAAAATTGAACCTATTAACAAAGAAGCCACTGTTTTAACAATTACTATTAAAAACAGAAACAAACAAAAAGCAATTGATTTTATCAATGCACTTACCGAAGCTTATATTAATAGTGATTTGGAAGAAAAAAACCTTATTGCAACCAATACTATTGGTTTTATTGATGGTCAACTTACAGGCATTACCGATTCGTTGCATATTGTTGAAACCCAATTGCAAAATTTTAGAACTGCTAACAAAATTATGAATGTAAGCGACGAAGCTAAAATTGTGTATGATAAGGTAGCTGAATTAGACAACCAAAAAGCCATAGAAAACTTAAAATCAAGATATTACAACTACTTAACAGATTATCTTTCTACTAACACAAGTATTAAAAACGATATTATTGCTCCATCCACTATGGGTATTGAAGACCCATTATTAGCTAAATTAGTTGGAGAATTGGTAAGCATTTCATCTGAAAGAGAAAAATTAAGAAGTTCATCAACCTCTATCAATCCTGCCATTACTGCTATTGATTTAAAAATTGAAAGCACAAAAAGAGCATTAATTGAAAATGTAAAAAATATTGTTAACCTTTCAAATATTAGCATTAAAGAACTTGATAAAAGAATAGCAAGTGTTCAGAGCGAAGTAAATAAATTACCTGCTACCGAAAGAAATTTAATCAATATCGAAAGGAAATTTAAAATTAACGACCAAATTTATACTTTCTTATTGCAAAAAAGAGCCGAATCTGCCATTGCAAAAGCATCTAACATTCCTGATAACAAAATAATCGACAAAGCAAGATCTGCCGAAAAAGTTTATCCAAAAACAACATTGAACTACATCATTGCCTTTATTCTTGGTCTTCTTATTCCTATTATCTATTTGTTTATCAAAGACTTCATGAATAACACCATCATCGAAAAAACTGATGTTGAAAAAATAACGTCTTTCCCAATAATCGGACATACGCTTCATAATGAAAAAGAAACCAGCACCGTAGTTCTTGATTCACCAAAATCGTCTATTGCAGAATCATTCCGAGCCGTTAGAACCAATTTGCAATTTATTGCAAAGGGTAAGGAAAAACAAACCATTATGGTTACTTCTACAATGGTAAGCGAAGGAAAAACATTTATTTCTATCAACCTTGCTTCAATTTTTGCATTACATGGAAAAAAAGTTTTGCTTATGGGCTTCGACTTACGTAAACCTAAAATTTATCAAGACTTTTCGCTTACTAATACCGAGGGTATTAGTTCATACTTAATTGGCAAAAGTAAAATAGAAGATATTATTCAAAAATCATC
>CAYTJB010000151.1:0-2334 GCA_964437995.1 uncultured Bacteroides sp.
TTGGAGAAGGAAACACACGGACAACCGCAATTTTTTTGATAAAATATCTTCGTAAACTTGGGTTTAATGAGGTAAATAATAATTTGTTTGCAGAGCATTCGTGGTATTTCCGCAATGCACTTGTGCGAGCTAATTACGAAGATTTGTCAAAAGGTATTCACAAAACCGATAAATATCTTATCTGTTTTCTTTTAAACTTACTTCATCAAGAAAATCGTTTGCTAAAAAACCGTGAAATGCACGTTCATTACGTCCCTCTTGTAAATGACACTGTAAAAACGCAAAATGACACTGTAAATGACACTGTATTATATTTTATAAAACAAAATAATAAAATTACAGCTACCGAAATTAGTGAACGATTGAATATAAGTTTAAGCACTGCAAAACGGAAAATAAAAGAACTTAAAGAGAATGGAATAGTAGAACGTTTAGGAAGCGACAAGACAGGCTATTGGAAAATTATTGAACAATGAACCAACATTATTTGCAAGACATTGCCAAAGTCGCACAAGCCAACCGCACAGACCAAAAATTGCAAAAGAGCCATCAAAGCCAACGCATGGCTGACAGAAAAGATATAGCAAAATGATAGAAAAATAGCAGAAAACAAAGAACGCCAGTCGGTAATAAACTAAAGAAACATTCATCGTAAAAAAAATAAATATGGAAAAAATAATTGCTTGTTGTGGTATAAATTGTGTTGCATGCGATGCAAGAATAGCAACCATAGCCAATGATAATGAATTGCGTGCCCAAACTGCCGAAAAATGGAAAGTTCAACACAATGCAGTGGGTATTACAGCCGATATGATTAATTGCACAGGCTGTACTGCCGAAGGCGTTAAATTTGGACATTGCCAAAAATGCGAGATAAGAAATTGTGCAATTTCAAAAGGCTTTACAACTTGTGCTGAATGTGATAGCATGGAAAATTGTAGCATCATAAAAAATGTACATCAATACGTACCCGAAGCATTGGCAAATCTTGTGTCGTTGAAATAAGAAGGGATTATAATTTTATTTGAGTATTTATACAATCCTCAATTTTAAAACTTAATTAATAGTTCTAAATGACCACCAAAACCAAGTTCAATAATTTTTTGTAGTGTCGAAATACGAGCTTCTTTAATATTGTTTTCAATTTTTGAAATATAAGACTTTGTTGTTCCAACTTTTACAGCAAGTTCTTGCTGAGTCATACCTTTTTCAAGTCTGGCATCGTGGATTAAAGCACCTATTTTAAAGTTTTCGTATCCAGCTTCGAGTTGGTCGCGTTTTTCGGTTCCTATTTTGCCGTAATTTTTGTCCTTGAACTCATCAAGTGTTATAATATTGCTATTTTTCGTTTTCATATTCTTCCTTAATTCTAATTGCTTTTTCAATTTCTTGTTTTGGTGTCTTTTGCGTTTTCTTTTGAAATCCGGTTGCTAAAACCACCAATTTGCCTTGGTCAAAAAAACAGAAAATTCTAAAAATGTCGTTGCCTTGTTGTACTCTTATTTCAAAAAGTCCTACTGTGTTCTCAATATGTTTGAGATAAGTTTCTGGAACTATTTGAAGTTCTTCTATTAAGCCAAAAGTCCAGATAATTTTATCTTTCACTTTGTCTCGCTGCTCTACAAAGAAATCTTGAAAATAGTTTTTGTAAAAAATAATAGTTCTATTCTTCTGTTTTTTATCCACGATGCAAAGATATAAAAAGTTTACCTAAAGTGCAACTTTATTTTGTAAATATTTATTGAATGGCTGTTGTTTTTCATAAAAACATATAAGAATTTCGGAATTTGGGAAAAATAGAACGCTGATGATGCGGATTCCTAAAGGAAAACGCTGATAAAACGCCTGCCTGTCCGGTAGGCAGGGATTTAAAATCAGTGTTCATCCGCGTTTACGGAACGTATCCGTGTAATCCGCGTTCCATTACAATTCATAATTGAAAATTTAACTTCTTTAGTATTTTGCAACAAATTAAAAATAACTGAATACCAAGAAGAAATAGTTGAAATCTTCACTCCACATTATCATTAACAATTTTTAACGCCCCCGAAATAATAGCAAAAACACTTTTGCGTTTCCCTAAAAAAATAGTTAAAATCTCTTAATTCTCGAAACTTTTTTTGAACCAAAATTGTAGAAAAGATGTTTTGAAAAATAAAATTTATTGTTCAATTATTAAAACTTATAAAAAATGAAAAAGTATTTTGCATTATTGCTTTTTGTTTCAATTGGCGTAGGTTTAATGGCTACTACACCTTGCAATTTTTTAGGAAAACTAAACTCAAATCGGGAAACTTTTAATTTGCCATCAATTCCATCAAAAAATGATAGTAA
>CAYTJB010000151.1:2344-7336 GCA_964437995.1 uncultured Bacteroides sp.
TAATGGAAATGGAGTTGCCGATGGCTTTGATTTTGTACAAGCTGCCGAAATGACGGTTCATGCAGTTGTTAACATTCGTACCGAATTTAAACGCCGTACAACATTGTACAATGATTTTTTTGGATTTTTTAGCAATCCTTATGAAAATACACAAATATTATCGGCAACGGGTTCTGGCGTAATTATTTCGGCAGATGGCTATATTGTTACCAATAACCATGTAGTGCAAGAAGCTGATAAAATTGAAGTTACGTTAAATGATAAACGTATTTTTTTAGCAAAAATAATTGGTTCAGACCCATCAACCGATTTAGCACTTTTAAAAATTGAAGCTACCGATTTACCAACTGTTATTTATGGAAACTCTGATAATGTTAGGGTTGGAGAATGGGTATTGGCTGTTGGCAATCCTTTTAATTTAACATCAACAGTTACAGCCGGTATTGTGAGTGCTAAAGCAAGAAACATAAATATTTTAGGAAAAAATTCTAACGAAAGCCCCATTGAATCGTTTATACAAACAGATGCTGCTGTAAATCCGGGTAATAGTGGCGGTGCATTGGTAAATACCAAAGGAGAATTGATAGGCATAAATGCTGCAATAGCCTCAAATACTGGTTCATACAGTGGTTATTCTTTTGCAATACCTGTTAATATTGTTAGAAAAGTTACCGAAGATTTAAAAAAGTTTGGAATTGTACAACGAGCCTACTTAGGTGTATCTATTGCCGAAATAGATGGAAAATTAATTGAAAACAAAAAACTTAATAACACAAAAGGTGTTTATATTGGAGCTGTTATCGAAAATGGAGCTGCAGCTTTAGCTGGCATTAAAGATGGCGACATTATAATTTCAATTAATGGCAAAATGGTTAATAGTAATTCAGAATTATTAGAAGCAGTAAGCCAGTATCGTCCTGCGGATAAGATTCTTTTATCTGTTGAAAGAGAAGCAAAGCTAATGGATTTTAGCGTAATCTTACAAAATCAAAATGGGAAAACAGATATAGTACTTAAAGAAGAAAAACAAACTTCCGCCATTTTAGGTGCTACATTTGAGACTTTAGACAATCAATCATTGATAAAATATAATCTTAACAATGGCGTAATGATAAGTAAATTAAATAATTCCATGTTAAGAAATGCTGGCATTAGAGAGGGTTTTATTGTTACAGAAATTGATAAAAAAATAGTTAGAAATTTGAACGATTTAAAAACTTTTACCAGCAAAAAAGGACAAACATTATTTTCGGGAACTTACCCTGGAGATTGGCGAACTTACTATTTTATTGTTAATTTATAAGTGTTTCTTAATAATTAGAACAAAATTTTAGAACAAAATAAAACCAATAACGTATAAGCTCGAAACCTGTCAGGTTTAAAATGCAAATTTTAGGATACACTCAATACAAAACAAATATAAAGACCTTTAGATTAGTTTTAACAAAAAGTAAGCTAATACTGAAAGAAAGCTGAAAATAATGCTTTTTTATTAAAATTATTTTTCTTACGTTTGTAATCCAATTTGCTGATAATTAAGTAATTGATAATCAATAGATAAGAAATAAATCGTATATATGAGGCAACTAAAAATTACTAAATCAATCACCAATCGTGAAACAGCTTCGCTTGATAAGTACTTACAGGATATAGGAAAAGAAGAGTTAATTTCGGCTGAGGAAGAAGTTTTATTGGCACAACGCATCAAAGCTGGCGATCAAGTAGCATTGGAAAAACTAACCAAAGCAAATTTGCGTTTTGTTGTTTCGGTTGCCAAACAATATCAAAATCAAGGTTTAAGCCTTCCCGATTTAATTAACGAAGGCAATTTAGGTTTGATTAAAGCTGCCAAAAGATTTGACGAAACACGTGGTTTCAAATTTATTTCTTATGCAGTTTGGTGGATTCGTCAATCAATTTTACAGGCACTTGCCGAACAGTCTCGTATTGTAAGATTACCTTTAAATCAAGTAGGTTCATTAAATAAAATTAAAAAAGAATCGTCAAAACTTGAACAACGCTTAGAAAGAGCTCCATCTATTCAGGAATTAGCTGATGCTCTTGATATTCCGAGAGATAAAATTGCCGATGTAATGAATATTACAACTCGTTATGTTTCGATGGATGCACCTTTAATTCAAGATGAAGATACCAATTTTATTGATGTTTTTGTTTCGGAAGATAGTCCTGTAACCGATTCAATATTAATGCGTGAGTCATTGGCTAAGGAAATTGAGCGTTCGTTGGCTACATTAACCGATAAAGAACGTGATGTAGTAAATCTTTTTTACGGAATTGGCATGAGTCACGGGCTTACATTGGATGAAATAGGGGCAAAATTTGATTTAACCCGCGAAAGAGTTCGTCAAATAAAAGAAAAAGCAATACGCCGATTAAAAAACACTTCGCGAAGTAAGCTTTTGAGGGCATATTTGGGAGAATAAATTTATCAACAAAATATTTTAAGGGATTACAAAATTAAATTTCTGTAATCCCTTTGTTTTTTTAATTTTGCAGTCGGAACTCAAGCCAAATTCAATAAACTTTTTTATTTGAAATAATCACAAAATGAATACTAAATATATTTTTGTAACGGGTGGCGTTACTTCATCTCTTGGAAAAGGAATTATTTCAGCTTCTTTAGCTAAATTATTAATAGCCAGAGGCTATTCTGTAACCATTCAAAAGCTTGATCCTTATATCAACATTGACCCTGGTACATTAAACCCTTATGAACATGGCGAATGTTACGTTACAGAAGATGGAGCTGAAACCGATTTAGACTTAGGTCATTACGAACGCTTTACCAATGTAAGAACTTCGCAAGCCAATAATATCACAACAGGAAGAATTTACCAATCGGTAATTGACAAAGAAAGACGTGGCGATTATTTAGGCGAAACAGTTCAGGTAATTCCTCATATTACTGACGAAATTAAGCATCGCATAAAAATATTAGGTAGCGATGGAAAATACGATTTTATTATTACCGAAATTGGTGGAACTGTTGGTGATATTGAATCTTTACCTTATATTGAAGCTGTTCGTCAGATGCGATGGGAAAAAGGAAGCAATTGTGTAGTAATTCACTTAACATACATACCATACCTTGCAGCTGCTGGCGAATTAAAAACAAAACCTACTCAGCATTCGGTAAAAATGATGTTGGAACAAGGAGTTCAGCCCGATATTATTGTGTGCCGTACTGAAAGACCTTTAAATGAAAGCATTCGTCATAAAATAGCTTTGTTTTGCAACGTTGAACCATCATCTGTAATTGAATCTATTGATGCCAAAACAATATACGAAGTTCCTGTACTCATGCGTGAGGAAAAGTTGGATATTCAGGTGTTAAACAAAACTCAAATGCCAATTGAAGGCGAACCCGATTTAGCTAAATGGGAAGAATTTTTGTTTAAACTAAAGAACCCTAAAACTGAAGTAAATATTGGTTTAGTTGGGAAATATGTTGAGTTGAAAGATGCTTATAAATCTATTATTGAATCGTTTATTCATGCAGGTGCGTCATTACAATGCAAGGTAAATCTTAAAATGATTCACTCGGAAAGTATAAATAATGAAACTGCTGAGGAAATATTAAAAGGATTAAACGGAATTCTTGTTGCCCCAGGCTTTGGCGAAAGAGGTATTGAAGGCAAAATTACCGCTATTAAATATGCTCGTGAAAATAAAATACCTTTCCTTGGGATATGCTTGGGAATGCAGTGTGCTGTAGTTGAATTTGGCAGAAATGTATTGGGTTATACCGATGCACATTCTACCGAAATGAACCCCCAAACGGCTTATCCTGTTATTGATATTATGGAAGACCAAAAAACAGTATGTGCCAAAGGTGGTACAATGCGTTTAGGTGCTTATCCTTGTAGGTTAAAAGAAGGCACAAAAGCTTTTGAAATATACAAAGCAATTGATATTAGCGAACGTCATCGCCATCGCTACGAGTTTAATAATAAATATTTAGATGCTTACCAACAAGCTGGTATGATAGCCGTAGGAATGAACCCAAAAGACAATTTAGTAGAAATGGTTGAATTGATAGACCATCCATGGTTTATTGGTGTGCAATTTCACCCGGAATATAGCAGTACAGTTGCAAGCCCACATCCTCTTTTTATAGGTTTTGTAGATGCAGCACGTAAAAGCAGTAATATTTAATAATTACAGATAATTGCTTACTTTTGCAATTCTAAATTTAAAAAAACAATTATATTTATTAATTACTATGGACAGGAATACAATATTAGGTTTGCTTTTAATTTTTCTACTACTTATTGGGTATAGTTGGTGGAGTATTCCATCAAAAGAAGAATTAGCAGCCAAACAAAAAACGCAAGATTCGCTTTTAATAGTTCAGAAACCCAATGATACTAATTCAAAAGTAATATCAGTTCAAAATACTTCGCAAGACAGTCTTAAAAAAGCAGAAGATTCATTAAAATCTACACCTGCAAAATTACAAGACGAATTAGGTAGTTTTGCCAATGCTGCCAAAGGAGAAGATAAGGATTATATTATCGAAAACGATTTAATTAAACTTACCGTTTCGGCTAAAGGAGGTAGAATTGCACAAGTAGAGTTGAAAAAATTTCAAACTTTTGATACTTTACCGCTAATTTTGTTTACCAAAGATTCATCGGAATTTAATCTTTCATTTTTTTCAAACAACAGAAGCATCAACACGGGACAATTATTCTTCAAAGCCTTTGATAAAAAAGGAAACCCTATTGATAAAAACCATTTAACCGTTACAGGCAACGATTCTTTAACTATTGCTATGCGTTTGTTTGCAGGCGATTCAGGTAAAGTTACCTCGAAATACATAGAGTTTGTATATACCTTATACGGCAACAATTACATGATGGGTTTCAAGGTAAATACAGTTGGTATGCAAGATATTATTGCCTCTAATGCTAATTTTATTGACTTAAATTGGAATGCCGAATTGCGTAGCCAAGAAAAAAGCCATAAAAA
>CAYTJB010000152.1:0-7302 GCA_964437995.1 uncultured Bacteroides sp.
AATCCTGTTTTCTTCTTAAAATTTCAAAAAAAACAATGCTGATTGCAATAATTAACTTAATTTTGCTAATTAAAGTATACGCATAATACTTTATAAACTTTATAAACTTTATAAACATTCAACAGTATATGTTTAAATCACTTAGTAAATTATTCGGAAATAAATCGCAGAGAGATATAAAAGAAATTACGCCATTATTAGAAGCTACAAAACTTGCATACCAATCAATTACGCTTCTTAGTAATGATGAATTAAGGGCAAAAACACAAGAATTTAAAGACCGTATTGCAGAATATGTTGCCGATGAACGCAATCAAGTTGCTGAATTCAAAGAACGTATCGACAACGATGCCGAAATGGATGTGGATGAAAAAGAACTACTTTATCAACAAATTGACAAACTCGAAAAATTAGAATACGATAAAATTCAGGAAATTTTATACGAAATTTTACCTGAAGCTTTTTCTGTTGTAAAAGAAACCGCCAAACGTTTTACAGAAAATGAAAAAGTAGAAGTATCCGTAATGCCTTGGGACAGAGATTTGGCTGCAAAACGCGACAGTGTAAACATTGTAGGTGAAAAAGCTTATTACGATAATAAATGGTCGGCTGGAGGCACTATGATTACTTGGGATATGATACATTACGATGTCCAATTGATTGGTGGTATTGTATTACACTCAGGTAAAATTGCTGAAATGGCTACTGGTGAAGGAAAAACATTGGTGGCAACTTTACCAGTTTATTTGAATGCCTTGCCAGGTAAAGGCGTTCATTTGGTTACTGTAAACGATTACTTGGCAAAACGTGACTCCGAATGGATGGGCATGTTGTTTGAATTTCACGGATTAAAAGTAGATTGTATTGACAGGCACGAACCCAATTCGGAGAGTCGTAAAAATGCTTACTTAGCTGATATTACCTATGGTACAAACAATGAATTCGGTTTTGACTATTTGCGTGATAACATGGCTCGTAACGTAGAAGAACTGGTACAACGTAAACACAATTATTCTATTGTGGATGAGGTTGATTCTGTGTTGATTGACGATGCCCGTACACCTTTAATTATTTCAGGACCTACGCCTAAAGGCGATAATCAAGAATTTGAGGCATTAAAACCTAATATTTTAAAGATATACAACGCTCAACGTAACTTAGTTACCCAATTATTGGCTGATGCCAAAAAATTATTGAGTGATAACCCAACCTCCGAAAACGAGAAAAAAGGTGGCGAATTATTGTTTCGTTCTCATAGAGGATTGCCTAAAAACAAAGCACTTATCAAGTTTTTGAGCGAACCGGGTATGAAAGCATTGATGCAGAAAACCGAGAATTTCTACATGCAAGAACAATCAAAAAATATGCACATCATTGACGATGAATTATTTTTTGTAATTGACGAAAAAAATAATACCATTGACTTAACCGATAAAGGTATTGATTATATATCAAGCGATGCCGAAGAAGCAAAATTTTACATTTTAACAGATGTAGGAGCAGAAATTGCTGAACTCGAAAAAATGAACCTTGCTCCGGCAGCAAAAACTGAAAAGAAAGCCGAAATACTTCGTAATTACGCCATTCAATCAGATAGAGTTCACACGGTTAACCAATTATTAAAAGCATATACTTTATTTGAAATAGATGTTGAATACGTTATTATCGACAATAAAGTTAAAATTGTAGATGAGCAAACGGGTCGTATTATGGAAGGCAGACGCTATTCCGATGGCTTGCATCAGGCGATTGAAGCCAAGGAAAATGTAAAAGTAGAAGCTGCTACTCAAACTTATGCTACCATTACCTTGCAGAATTATTTCCGTATGTACAGCAAGCTTGCCGGTATGACTGGTACTGCCGAAACGGAAGCTGGCGAATTATGGGATATTTACAAATTAGATGTAGTGGTTATTCCAACCAACCGACCTATTATCCGTAAGGATATGGAAGACCTTGTGTATAAAACCAAGAAAGAAAAATACAATGCCGTTATTGATGAAATTCAGAATTTGGTAACCAATGGAAGACCAGTGTTAGTAGGTACTACCTCTGTTGAAATTTCAGAATTGCTTAGTCGTTCGCTCAAAATGCGTAATATTAAACACAATGTGTTGAATGCTAAATTACATAAAAAAGAAGCAGATATTGTAGCCGAAGCTGGTATTGCCGGAACTGTTACCATTGCTACCAATATGGCTGGTCGTGGTACCGATATAAAATTAGGTACTGGCGTAAAAGAAGCAGGCGGTTTGGCAATTATAGGTACCGAACGCCACGAATCTCGCCGTGTTGACCGTCAGTTGCGTGGACGTGCCGGTCGTCAAGGAGACCCTGGTAGTACACAGTTTTTTGTTTCCTTAGAAGATGATCTAATGCGTTTGTTCGGCTCCGACCGTATTGCTCGTGTTATGGACAGATTAGGACTAAAAGATGGCGAAGAAATTCAACATTCGATGATTACAAAATCTATCGAAAGAGCACAGAAAAAAGTAGAAGAAAACAACTTTGGTGTTCGTAAACGATTACTCGAATACGATGATGTAATGAACTCGCAACGTGAAGTTATTTACAAAAAACGTCGTAATGCTTTGTATGGCGATCGTTTGCCGATTGATATTTCAAATATGATGTACGATGTTAGCGAAAGCATTATTCATGATCATATTGAAAATAGAGATTTTGAAGGATTTAACCTTGAACTTATCAGAACTTTCGGCGTTGAATCGCCTGTAAACGAAAAAGAATTCTTCAACGCAAAAGTGGAAGAAATGTCGGATAAAGTTTTTGATGAAGTATATCAATCATATCACAACAAATCAGTTTTGATGGCAGAGCAAGCATTTCCTGTTATTAAAGACGTATATGAAAACAATGGCAACCGTTACGAAAACATTGCCATTCCAATTACCGATGGCAAAAAAACACTCAACATAATAGCTCCTATCAAAAAATGTTTTGATACCAAAGGAAAAGAATTGATTGTTGCTATCGAAAAAAGCCTTACCTTGGCTTTAATTGACGATGCTTGGAAAGAACAACTTCGCGAAATGGACGAGTTGAAACAATCTGTACAAAACGCTACTTACGAACAAAAAGACCCATTGTTGATATATAAATTTGAGTCATTTGAATTGTTTAAAGCTATGATTCAGAATATTAACAAAGAAATAAGTTCGTTTTTATGCTTAGGCAAACTGCCTATTCAAGATTCATCTAACGTAAAAGAAGGCAAAGTACAACATACCGATATGAGTAGGTTGAAAACCAGCCGCGACGAGCAACTTCCAACAGGTAACCGAACACAAGGCGATGAAAAAGTACAACCGGTAAGAGTTGAGAAAAAAGTAGGTCGCAACGACCCATGCCCTTGTGGTAGCGGTAAAAAATACAAACAATGCCACGGTAAGGATTTGGAGAATTAGAGATTTGGTAATTTGAAAAAGCTATCTTTTGTTTTTTAACGGTTATTTTTACAAGCCGTAATTAAAAATTTCAGATAGCTTTTATTTATAGAAATGCTATCAATACTTAGTGAATATAGATTGCTTAGTATTTTATTGTACTTTTGTGAACTGAAAAAATTAAAGAAATGTTAGAGAAATTAGAAACCATCCATCAACGATACCTTGAGATTGCAGAGCAGATGAATGATCCGGAAATTATGTCGGATATGAAGCGTTATATCAAGCTTAGTAAGGATTTAAAAGATTTACAACCAGTTATTGAAGCCTATAAAAAATATGCCAATATTGTTGCTAATATAGCTCATGCCAAAGAAGTGCTGAACAACGAAAAAGATGAAGATTTCAGGGCTATGGCAAAAGAAGAGCTTAATGAACTGATAGCAGAGAAAGATAAAATGGAAGACGATATCCGTTTTATGCTTATTCCAACAGACCCAAATGATGGTAAAAATGCAATTATCGAAATTAGAGCCGGTACTGGTGGCGACGAAGCAAGTATTTTTGCTGGCGATTTGTACCGAATGTATGTAAAATATTGCGAAGCCCGCAAATGGAAAGTTGAATTAGTGGATGTTACTGAAGGGACTGTTGGTGGCTACAAAGAAGTTATTATAAACGTAAGTGGCGAAAACGTTTATAGTCAAATGAAATACGAATCGGGTGTGCATCGCGTACAACGGGTTCCTCAAACCGAAACGCAAGGACGTGTGCATACTTCAGCCGCTTCTGTAGTTGTATTGCCCGAAGCTGAAGAGTTTGACGTAGAATTAAAGACATCAGATATTCGCAAAGATACCTATTGTGCATCAGGACCTGGCGGACAATCAGTAAACACTACTTATTCGGCAATTAGATTAACACATATTCCTACCGGAATTGTAGTTACCTGCCAAGACCAAAAGTCGCAAATGAAAAATTACGATAAAGCTTTGGTTGTGTTAAGAACAAGAATTTATGAGCTTGAGTACAAAAAACATTTGGACGAAATGTCGAAAACCCGCAAAACAATGGTTTCTTCAGGCGACCGCTCTGCTAAAATTCGTACTTATAATTATCCTCAAAGTCGAGTAACCGACCATCGTATCAATTTTACCATGTATAATTTGTCAACATATATGGATGGCGATATTCAGGAATTGATTGATGCACTGCAATTAGCAGAAAATGCAGAAAGGCTAAAAGAAGCAATAGGATAATCAGTTCGTAAAGTGTAAAGTTTATAAAGTATAAAAGTAGCATGAAAAAGCAAGAATTAATTGAAATTATCAAACAAAAGAAATCATTTCTTTGTGTAGGTTTGGATAGCGATTTAACAAAAATTCCGAAACATTTATTGGATGCCGAAGACCCAATTTTTGAATTTAACCGTCAAATAATTGATGCAACTATAGATGTTGCTGTTGCTTACAAACCCAATTTGGCTTTTTACGAAAGCATGGGTATCAATGGTTTGCTATCGCTCGAACGAACAGTTAATTATCTTGAAAAACACAGAAACGAAGTTTTTGTAATTGCCGATGCTAAGCGTGGCGATATTGGTAATACTTCTCAACAATATGCAAAAGCATTTCTTTCGCACGAAGGTTTTGATTTTGATGCAATTACAGTTGCTCCTTATATGGGCGAAGATTCTGTAAAACCATTTTTAACATATCCCGAAAAATGGGTAATTGTGCTTGCTTTAACTTCCAACAAAGGAGCTTTTGATTTTCAATTTCTTGAAACCGAGAACAAAAGGAAGCTGTACGAAGAAGTTTTGATAAAAACCAAAGAATGGGGGAATTCCGAGAATATGATGTATGTAGTTGGGGCTACACAAGCACAAATGCTTGAAAACATACGAAAAATAGTTCCTGAGCATTTTTTATTGGTTCCTGGTGTGGGTGCACAAGGAGGAAGTTTGGAGGAAGTTTGTCATTATGGGATGAGCATAGATGGCGGGTTGTTAATAAATGCTTCTCGTAGCATATTGTATGCTTCCGAAAGCAAAGATTTTGCAGGCAAAGCAAGAGAAGAAGCATTGGCGATGCAAAGGGAAATGGAAGTTTTGATGAGGAATATAAAGGCTAAAGTAAAAAGGTTAAAGTAAAAAAGAAATGGAATAACATTTTTTAAATTCGCGTAATTTGGATAACAAAATACTTTTTAATTTCTGTGTTCTTAATAAATAATAAAAGTATGAAAAAACTACTTTTTACCGTTTTATTGCTGATTTTAATTTATAGTTTTTCTTATTCTCAAAATCCTGAAAATAAGCATTATGACATCGCAATTAGCTTGCCCGATTCAATGGATTATGTGAAAGTTTCGGCAAAGCTCGACATTTACAACTTAAATAGTTTAAATACAGACACCCTGAAAATAGACCTATGCAACGGGTTTAAAGGTGTTTTTTTTGATAGTCTTAGCGTTTTTGTAGATAACAAAAAGCTTGATTTTACTGTTAAAGATGAATATGAGATAAATATTCCATTACCACCTCAAATAAAATCAAAAAACACTTCTACTTTTACCTTCAATTATGGGCTATTTAAAAAGCCTGATTATGAAAAAATTCCATATTCCGATTTTGCATTTCAGGCAAATGAAGATAATATTCATGTAAATGCAGCGGCAACTCGTACTGATAATTGGATACCAAAGCTACAAGATGCTCATAATAAACGCCTTCCTTTTTTTAGTATAACAATAACTATTCCTAAAACTTATGAAGTGATGGCTTCGGGAAAATTACAAAGCATTTCGGAAGAAAATAATCGAAAAATATTTGTTTATAAAAATTATAATAATCTTACCGACAGGGGATTATACTTTTTTATTAGTAAAAATATTAAATTAGAAAAAGTATTTTCTGACGGTTTTAAACTTACAATGTATGTTCCTTCTGATACATTGGAAGGAAACGTTCAATACATTTCCGATTTTGTTCACAAAGCATATAAATTTTATGAATCGGTATATGGGAAAACAAATTTTAACGAATATAAGCTCAATTCATTTACAAGTGGAAATACCTATTCAGGATTGTTAAACTCATGCAATATTCCATCTTGGGTATTTACCAAACCTATTAAGAACAACGAACTCTTTGCTCCCACAAGAGATTTGTTTCATGAAATTTCTCATACTTGGTGGGGAAATGTTGTTGTACCTGATGCAAATCTTGATTACTGGCTTTTTGAAGGATTTGCAAAATTTTCGGAGCCCATTTTTCTGAAAAATACTATTGATTATGAAATGGAGAAGCTATATCAAAAAAGACTAAAAATAACGGTAGCGGGAAATATTGATTTTATTCCCTCGTTAAAATTTGTTTCTTCCGAAATCAGCAATCAATCGTTTGTAAACGATGCAGCTTATTTTCAAGGAGCGTTGTTTTTGTTAACCTTGAAACAACTCATGGGCGAAAACAGCTTTTGGAAAGGAATGCAAGAGTATATAGCTAAAAATTTTGGCAAAACAGTTAATTCTGATGATTACTTTGCTGCAATGCAACACAATACAACAATAAATATTAAAAATTATTATTATGATTACCTAAATAAGCGTGGTTTTGCCGAATATTCAACAAAGGTAATATCAAGTAAAAAGAAAGGTTCAGAATATATACATACTATTGAAATTGTAAATACTAATAATAAAGAATTGTTCACAAACATTTCTAAAAATACTGATTTGCAGCATGATACAAATTTTATTTACATTCCCAAAGGAGCAAAAAAAACAATAGAAGTTAAAAGTACAAAACCCGATACCAATAATCTTGTAATTATTGACCCCGAAAATATTTTTTTGGTAGGAAACCAAGGAATTTTTTCGCTTGGGGCACAGTTTT
>CAYTJB010000153.1:0-2371 GCA_964437995.1 uncultured Bacteroides sp.
GATCGGCATTATACCTTAAATTATTTGGATTAATTTATAATTCATTTTGGTATAAGAGATGGCGAAATTTTGCTGGCTTCGTTATATATTATTTCAAGCATAGTTATTGGATTATTAGCTGCTTATGCAGGTTTTTATCTTATCAAATCTTTATAAAAACGATTATGGATATTCAAGGAAACGCTTTGCTATTAAGAATATTTACAGGCTCATTAGATAAAGTAAATGGAACACCACTTTACGAAGTAATTGTGTATGCTGCACGTAAATATGGAATTGCAGGGGCTACGGTTACAAGAGGAATTATGTCGTACGGAGCTAATAGTTTTGTACACACAGCCAAAATATTAGCTATTTCCGATGATATGCCTATAGTTATCGAAATGGTTGATGAAACGGAGAAAATCAATGGTTTTATCAGAGTTATTGAGAAATACTTTGACAGCGACCAATATGGTGGTTTAATAACAACCCAAAACGTTGATGTATTGCATTATAAATCAGGAAAAAAGTAATTTATCAGCCCATTTTTATCAAATAGAGTACTCTATTTGCCCAAAAACAACGCTACTTTTAATAGTTAAGTATGGTAATTCGCTATTGAAATTGGAAGAAAAATAAACTTGCGAACCAAAACCATCGGTACTTCTATCAACCATAGAAGTTTTGCCAAATACTGTATTCGATACAATCTTGTAGTTAAGGTTTACGGGCAGTTTAACTTTAAAATCTCCAAAAACACAATTGATTTCGATTGTTTTGTTTTCTTTAAGCTCAACAGCGGTTAAGTCTAATTTTGATTCTCCAAAAATATTGGAATAATCGTTCAACTCATTGCTATAAGCCAAAATATGACTACCAAATATATTCAAATTTTCCATTTTTTTGGAATGAATATTTCCATTTATCAACTTAATACCAAAGTAAATAAGCAAACAGGAAATAAGTATTGTAAAAATTGGAATATTAATATCTAAAAGTTCTTGTGCTAAAAACAAAGAACCCAAAAGAACAAGAATAATTCCCCAAAAACTGGTGCTAAATAAAACTTTAGTTTTCATAACGATAAGTATTTAGTAAATAATTATTAATTAAAGATTCTCTCCACTTTAAATACTTCAATTCTAAGCACTTTAAAGACCTCTTTGCTTTTTTATCTGCTCATAAGCTGCATTTAATTGTTGGAATTTCTCTTTGGCTGCATGTTGAATATCTTCACCCAAATGACTCACTTTATCAGGGTGATACTTAACTGCCATTTTGCGATATGCTTTTTTTACTTCTTCATCAGTAGCATCATGCGTAATTTCTAATATATTGTAAGCACTTTCGGTATCTTTAACAAACATTGCTTTTATGGAAGTAATATCGTTAATTTGAATATTCATGTAGCGAGCAATATCTTCAACTACAGCAATTTCATCAGAATGAACATGTCCATCTGCAGCAGCTATACCAAAAAGAAAATGAATCAGTTGCAAACGAGCCGAATAATCCATGTTTTGCTTAATCTGCAAGCAAACTTCCCCAACAGCAATTTCCTGTTTGAGTATTTCGCGAAGCAATAACATATTTTGCTCGGTTACATTAGCTCCAAATTGTCGCAAAAAAAACTGTTTTATATAATCCAACTCTGATTTTAGTATTTTCTTGTCAGCTTTCATCACAGCAGCTGTCAAAACAAGCAAACTGGCAACAAAATCACCATGTTGTGTTGGTTGAGTACTAATATTTGTAACACTCACGCCATCCAACATCGAACCAAAAGCAAATCCTAAAATGCCGCCTATAGGTCCGCCAAAAGCCCAGCCTAACGTCCCTCCTATCCATTTTCCGTATTTTCCCATATCAGTTTGTAAAGTTCTTAAAGTTTGTAGAGTAACTATAATTCAATTTCTTCTTCTGCAAATTTGATACCATAAGATTCTAATTCAGCAAGAATTGGTTCGTACAATTCTTTTTTTACAGGTGTATGAACGCCCGTAACATTGATTTTGCCCGTTAACAACAACTTTGTAGCAATTGCTAAAGGAATACCCACAGTAATAGCCATTGCTGTGTGAACAGTATCAACACCAATAACTACTAATGAGGATGTAATTCTATATTTTTTATCTAATTTTTCATATTCAAACTGATGTTGCATCACAATTAAGTCTTTATCGTCCTTGCCCAACACCCATTTATCAACCAAAATCTTTTGCAAAATCTGAGCCGGAGTTGCATTCTTCATTCCAACTTTAATGTTCTCAAACAAACCTAACCACTTCAATCGATACATAATATCAGAATCCATGCTGATATTGAATTTGGTGGCAATTTTTTCTTCAATACTTAGTTTTTTATCATAGTTGAGAAATAAATTAACAAA
>CAYTJB010000153.1:2381-5308 GCA_964437995.1 uncultured Bacteroides sp.
TCTTTTTGTAAACAAATGCGAATTTTCCATTTTATAAGTATCGTCTGTCATTCCTAATTGTACAAATACATTCCATGCTTTGCAATATCCTGGGCGGCGCATTGTTCCTCTAAACATAGTTGGAATATCAAGCAAATTATATGTTTCACGATACTTTAAAGAGTCGCGGTTAGGATAAATTTCAAATTCGCCTAAACCGGGAACAGTAGTAGTTTCAATTCTATCAAATAATTGGTGATAAGGTAGATATTTATAGTCGCCATTTACAATATATTGGGAAATGCCTTGACCTGCAACTACTACATTTCGAGGATTCCATGTAAATTTATAATTCCATGGGTTGTTATCGTATTCGGGAGCTATCAAACCACCTGTAGATGATTTAAAAGATAGCATTTTCCCGCCTTCTGCTTTAATGTTGTCAACCACTTTCATTGCCGACATGTGGTCGATACCAGGGTCAACGCCCAATTCGTTCAACATGGCAATACCTAATTTCTTTGCTTCTTCGTTCATGGCTGCCATTTCGTTAGAAACATACGAAGCCGTGAGCATGTGTTTTTTGTGTTTCAAACAACATTCGGCTACCATAGGATGAAAACGTGCAGGAAGCATAGAAATAACAGCATCAGCGTTTTTAATTTCCTCTTCTTTTTGAGCTTCATTAAAAATATCAAATTCAATAGCTTCGCCATTGGGATGATTGTTAATTTTTTCTTTTGCTATAGCTAAAGATACATCTCCTAATTTTATTTTCCAATTATGCTCTGATGAGTGATCTAATAAATATTTTATTAAACTTGAAGAGGATAAACCAGCCCCTAAAATCAATATGTTTTTCATCTTTTTTGTATGGTTTTAAATTATGTTGCGAAATTATAATTATTTTAAAAACAAAAGCTTTTATTTGTTGAATTATTATAGATTTTTACAAAAAAAAAAATCCCGAACTTGTTAGGTTCAGGATTTTTGATAATTAATTTTTAATTACTGTTGCTGAGGAACGGTTATAATTATTCCATCCATATTAATTTGTACGAAATTAGCACATCCATCGGCAGTTATAAAATCAACAATCACATTAGTAACAACTGGTTGATTATTTATATCTACGGTATTCATTACTGCATTCACAATACCACTTTGGATATATTGGCATGCTGTAGTAACTAAAACTTTATTGTTTGCCGTAACAGTAGCTGTAAATGATTTGTTTTGATGAAGAACAGTTCCAGAAATAGTTCCACTAAACAAATATTGGTCATCAGTAATCGTTGTAGTATCACCCAACATCCAATCTACACTATAAACAGCATTGGCACTAATGGTGTCAGCACCTTTAATAATTTGTGCATTATAAACGCTATCGGTATATGTAATAGTTATACCTGTAGTTTTTCCTCCAATTTTTCCTCTATTGGTAATATCATTTGAGCCTAATATAGTACTTCCGCCAACACTGTAATTACTAAAAGTAATTTGAGCTTTAGTACCTACTTCTTCAAAATTACCATTTTTATCTAAAACAGCTGTAAAATTACCAGACTTTCCATTTGTAGCTTTTGTTGGAAAAGTAAAAGAAAAAGTTTTTGTTGCAGGAGTATAAACAACAGTTGCACCAACAATTACACTTGTATGCGATGACGATTTTAATGCAGAATCACGAGAAGCCTGACATAACAAATCAAATATATCGCTATATACATCTTGAGCTATTGCATAATCTTTTGCTAAAGCAGTTTGTTTGTCATAATTTTTTGTGTTTGTAACATCTTCGCTTTTATTGCAAGAAACCATAGAAAATGATAAAGCAATACCTAATACTAAAAATAAATGTAATTTTTTCATAAGAATATTTTTTAAATTAATAAATCTGTTTTTTTTTACAATTATATTCTACAAAGATACACAAAAAAAATATACAATCATTTTTTTGATTAAAATTAGAGAAAAACACATTATACTTAAAGCCAATTAAACAATGAATTTTTAAAAAAAATATTCTTTTACTTATTGTTTATCAGCTTTATAAGTTTCTTTTTGTTGAAAACAAACAAACTAACTCGTTAACCGTTGTTTGATAGCTTCGTAAAGCATTACACCGCAAGCTACAGAAACGTTTAAAGAAGCTATTTCGCCTAAAATTGGAATTTTTACAATATTATCTGTAAGTCTCAAATACTCAGGAGAAACGCCATCTTCTTCCGAACCCATAATAATGGCTGTTGGTACAGTATAATCAACTTTATAATGATAATCGCCTCCTTTTTCGGAAGCTGCAATAATTTGCAAACCGCTTTTTCTTAGAAAATCAATCGTAAGTTTAAGGTTTTCGCTACGACAAACAGGAATAATATGCAAAGCACCTGCTGATGTTTTTAATGCATCGGAATTAATTTGCGCACCACCTTTTGAAGGAATAATAATAGCATCAACACCAGCACATTCAGCAGTACGGGCTATAGCACCAAAATTACGTACATCGGTAATCCTGTCGAGTATCAAAATGAGTGGTGTTTTACCTTGTTCCCAAATTATTGGAATTAAATTTTCTATTTGTGTGTATGAAACCACCGAAGTAAAACATGCAACTCCTTGATGATTTTTCATGGTAAGCTTGTTAAGCTTTTCCAATGGAACATATTGAAATGGAATATTATTTACCTTGATTTCATCCATTAATTCAAGGTAAATTTCGCCACGTAATCCGTTCTGAATAAATATTTTATCTATTTCCTTACCCGATTTTATAGCTTCAATTACAGGACGTATGCCGTAAATAAAATTATCTTTATTCATTACTTTTTGCGATTAATGATTGGTATTGTTTAAAAAATGCAAAATTACGATATTTTTTGCAGGTTTTATGACATATACTCAAAAATACTTAACTTTGCTTTCAATAAAAAAAAATTGAAAGTATTATG
>CAYTJB010000153.1:5318-7294 GCA_964437995.1 uncultured Bacteroides sp.
CAATACCAACATCAAGAACCAAAGAAAATGGCAACATCCTTATTGATACAGAAAAATGTACAGGATGTGGCAGTTGTGTTGAAGTTTGCAAAGATTTCAGCCTTGAAATTAAAAATGGAAAAGCTTGTATTTCTGAAAATCCGTTTTTTGGGTGCATCGGTTGCGGGCATTGTATGTGCATTTGCCAACACGATGCTATTAGTATTGATGGACGATTTACATCTCGCAATCATGTTTTTGTCTTACCCAAAAAGGAAGAAAGTAGTGATTATGCTGCATTGCTACACCTAATGCAGCGAAGAAGAAGTATTCGTGAATTTAAAGATGTAGCTGTAGAAAAAGAAGTTTTAGAAAAAATAATTGCAGCAGCCAGCCAATCGCCTATGGGTATTCCTCCTTCTGATGTAAATGTGCTGGTATTCGACACAAAAGAAAAAGTAAAAGAGTTTAGCTTGAATTATTGTAAGTTTTTAGGCAATTACAAATGGTTAGTTTCGGGATGGTTTCTTACCCTTATGCGTCCATTTTGGGGTAAAAGCAATGATGAAATGTTTCGTAAATTCGTAAAGCCTTTGATATATGGCTTTAGCAAGTCTGCAGAAAAAGGGGAAAATGTATTTACTTACGACGCACCGGTAGCGTTGTATTTTTATGGTTCGCCTTTTACCGATCCTGCCGACCCACTTATAGCTGCCACTTATGCTATGCTTGCTGCCGAATCATTAGGACTAGGAACTTGTATGATAGGGAGTTTTCATCCTATGATACAATATGGAAAAGCAGGCAAAAAATTTAGAGAAAAATACAACATTCGTTTTAAAAGTCGTGAAGGGCTTATTGTAATTATGGGCTATTCAAAAGTACATTATAAATATGGCATTCAGCGAGATTTTGCTAATGTGGACTTTTTGTGAAATAGTTATTAGTTATTGGTTAATAAGTTATTAAGTTACGAAATTTTGAGTTGTTGCAATAACTTATGATTATAAGTAAAATAAAACATTTTTTAAATGAAAAAAAATATATCATTTAAAGCTACAATTATTTTGGTATTAATACTGATATGCTTTATAAACAATACAAAAGCTCAAACTTCGGAACAATTTCTGGTAGGAAACTGGATGGGAAACATTGAATTTCAGGGGAAAAAATTACCTTTAGTTTTTCGCATAAACTTTATAGAAAAAGATAGTGTTGTTGCATTTATGGACAGCCCCGATCAAGGTGCTCAAGATATAAAAGTTACTAAATTAACCGTAAAACCTGACTCCGTTTTTATTCGTATTAAATCTGCCGGAATTTCAGTAAATGGTGCTTTGAATACGAAAGATTCAACAATTACAGGCTTATTTCGTCAAAGTATCTTTAAATGCCCATTAACACTCAAAAAAACAGATGTACTGCCTGAACTGAAACGACCTCAAGAACCGAAATCACCTTACCCCTATCAAGTTACAGAAATTACATTCAAGAATAAATTAGAAAATATTGAATTAGCCGGAACGCTTACTACACCTCAAACATCAGGAAAGTTTCCAGTAGTTGTGCTTATTTCCGGTTCGGGTCCACAAAATCGAGATGAAGAATTGTTGGGGCATAAACCTTTTTTAGTACTTTCAGATTATTTGTGTCGCAATGGCATTGCTGTTTTACGTTATGATGACCGTGGAATTGCCAAATCAAAAGGAAATTTTAGCAATGCAACTACTTACGATTTTGCCAATGATGCTGAAGCTGCTGTTAATTATTTAAAAACGCTCTCTACTATTGATACTACTAAAATTGGCTTAATTGGTCATAGCGAAGGTGGGATGATTGCTCCATTGATTGCATCGCGTAATCCATCATCCATCAATTTTATTGTTTTACTTGCAGGACCAGGACTTACCGGTAAAGAAATTTTACTAAAACAAAGTGTGCTTATCGCTAAAGCCGAAGGGGAATCTGTTGATAATATTGAAAAAACAGTAGAATTA
>CAYTJB010000154.1:0-633 GCA_964437995.1 uncultured Bacteroides sp.
ATTTATAAAAAGTACGTTGCCATAAAATACCATTTTGTGGTTTTAATACCCAATGATTTTCGTCAGGAAAGATAAGTAACTCAGCAGGGATGCCTCTTAATTTGGCAGCATTAAATGCTTGCATACCTTGCGATGCCAAAATACGATAATCTAATTCGCCATGAATACAAAGAATAGGTGTGTCCCATTTATCAACAAAGTGATGGGGCGAATTGGCATAGCTGCGTTGTGCTATTTTGTTGTTTTTATCCCAGAACGGACCGCCTAAATCCCAGTTTGCAAACCACATTTCTTCGGTTTCTAAGTATTGTGTTTCCAAATTAAACATACCATCGTGAGAGATAAATGCTTTGAAGCGTTTATTGTGGTTTCCTGCTAACCAATATACAGAAAAACCTCCGTAACTTGCTCCTACACAACCTAATTTATCTTTGTTCACATAAGGAAGTTTGCAGGCTTCGTCAATAGCTACAAGATAATCTTTCATATTTTGTCCGCCGTAATCGCCACTAATTTGTTCGTTCCACTTTTGCCCAAAACCAGGTAATCCATGTCGATTGGGTGCTACAATAATATATCCGTTGGCTGCCATCATTTGGAAATTCCAGCGATAAGAGAAGAATTGACTAACCG
>CAYTJB010000154.1:643-1841 GCA_964437995.1 uncultured Bacteroides sp.
TTCCATCTATAGCTCCAAAACTGACTTACTGTGCTTTGTGGTCCACCTTCACAATATAATAATGTTGGATAAGTTTTGGTACTGTCGAAGTTGGGTGGATAAATTGTCCATACGTGCATATTTTCGTTGCTGGTGGTTTTTATCCAACTTTCTTTTATTTTACCCATTTTAATTTGAGTTAATAAATCATCATTGATAGTACTGATTTTGGTTATTTTACCATCCGTAGGATTTACAGTTACAATGTCCACAGGATGCGACATTGACATACGAGTTGCAACCAATACTTTTCCTGCAGGAATTACTGAGGTAATATCGTGGATACCTTCGGTTATTTTGCGGATTTTGCCATCGGTAATTGTTAGTTCGTAAATATCGTCTTTTGCATGGTAATCGCTGGTAAAATAAATTTTACTTCCATCATCCGACCATGTTAAACCTGCTACATTTTGATCAAAATCTTTGGTGTAGTCTTTAATTTCTTTGGTTTTGGTATCGTAAATCATCAAACGGGTTTTATCAGATTCATAACCATCACGTTCCATGCTTTCCCATGCTATTTTGCTGTTGTCTGGCGAAAATACTGGCGATACATCATAGCCTTTCATGCCTTCGCTTATGTTTACAGTTTGTTTGCTTTCTACATTGTACAAATAAATATCTGAGTTAGTCGAAATGCTATATGCAACGCCTTTTAGCTTACGGCAAGTGTATGCAATCGTTTTACCATCGTTGCTCCAGTTGATTTGCTCCATGCCGCCAAAAGGACGATTGGGCGTTTCAAAAGGTTCGTCTTTCATAATATCTAATGAATTGCTGATATTGCCATCATTGTAATTGGCAACAAATAGGTGCGGATAGCTTTCAATCCATGAGTCCCAATGTCTGTACATTAAATCGGTAATAACTTTACCACTGGCTTTGTCCAAATCGGGATATAAATCTTTTGCAGTAGTATCGGTTTTAACTTGTTTTACAAAAAGAATATTTTTGGTATCGGGAGCATATTTAAAGCCTTCGATATCGATTTCTTCTTTTGAAACTTGCTTTTTGTTGCTGCCGTCTGGATTCATTTCCCAAATTTGCATGCTTCCGCTTTCGGCAGAAAGGTAGCCAATTTTTTTGCCATCGGGACGCCAAATAACGTTGTTTTCACTTGCAGCGGTTTTAGTAAGTTGTTTTACATCGCTGCCGTCTA
>CAYTJB010000154.1:1851-7278 GCA_964437995.1 uncultured Bacteroides sp.
GTCATAATACCGTCTTTAACGGTAATTTCGGGCTTTCCAATAATGCTTTTTTCTTGCTTTCCGTCTTTGTTTTTACAGGCAGTATTAGCAAGTAACGCAATGCAAATTAGATAAAGAATTGATTTTTTCATTTTTTCATTTATTAATTTATTAATTTATTGATAATTATATTAATTGGACGCGGATAAAGCGGATACCTTCGGTAAACGCTGATTATCGCAGATTTTTTCTTTTGTTATCAAATATTTTTCTTTTAAATTGAGGTTTATCACCAAAATTTAGTAAAAGACCAACTTCAATAGATGTTCCTCGTAAATAATTTAATAACTGATTTTCAAATTCATCAACTATTGAATTAGCAGCTTTTAATTCTAAAATTACTTTATTTTCAACCAACAAATCAGCATAATATAAACCAACTTCCTTATCTTTATAATAAACTTTTATTTGCTTATTTGCTTCAACATTATAACCTCTGGATAGTAACTCAATGTACATTGAATTTTGGTAAACTTTTTCGAGAAACCCAAAACCAAGCTCATTATAAACATCATAAAAAACGCTTATTATACCATCTGTTAATTCTTTGTGCAATAATTCCATAAAAATTTTTTAATCCACAAACTATTTATTTATATATATTTTATTTTTTAGGACGCGGATAAAGCGGATACCTTCGGTAAACGCTGATTATCGCAGATTTTTTCTTTTAAATCTTTTTTCTTAAAATCCGTTTAATCCGTGTTTCTCGTTAGAGATCTGCGTCATCCGCGTGCAATATTATAAATTAAAGTGTAAAAGTCGTATTTTTTTAGGAAATAACAACAAAAAAAATGAAATAAGTTGTGCATATTATTATTTCGATTATTTTTGCCCAAAATTTTAAAAGCCCGCATTTGCTATTTTTAGCAAAGAAACATTTCAAATAATACTTATTTTTAACAAATTTATTATGACAAGAAAATTATTTTTTACCAGCATTTTAATTACGTTCTCAATTATTTGCAACGCACAATTCAAGGATTTAGCAAATTTATCAAAAGGAGAACTAAAAGCATTTGATATTTTATACAAAGATAATCAGGTGTTTGGCTATTTTTTGCTTTACGATTTAGGAGAAACATCTAAAACTTCTAAGAAATTTGAGTATATAGTATTGGATAAAAATCTAAACAGTACGTTAAACAAGGAATTTGAAACTGAAAATTTTATTTCAACATATTCATGCTATATGAATTACAAAGATGAAATTGTATTAAATCCTTATGTAAATGATGATTTTAGCTATAGAAAAAGTATAATTCCTAAAAGTAAAAGAATTTCGGTAAAAACGAATGAAATTTATGATAAACAAAAGCAATGTTATAATGATAATGTTTTTTCAGATTGTCCAGATAATGAAACAGTAAAAGAAAAAGAAAAAAAAACTAAAGAAGAAAGAAAACAAAAAGGTTTTGTTTACGAATCATTTGTAAGCGAACTAAAATATGGCGGTTACTTTGTTTCTGATTATGAAGATTACGAAGATTATATTAAAAATAATAATTTAATCCGCTTTGATGACAATAAAAAAGAATTATGGAGACTTTCATATAATAAAAATGGTTCAACAAAGAATTATGAATATTATAAAGTATTAAATCTTGATAGCAATTATATTTATGTGATGTATGTTAAGGTTGAAAAAAAAGAAGAGAAAAATTATATTATTCAAATAATGGATATAAATTCAGGGAAAATAGTAAAAGAGAAAACTATAAATGAATTTGACAATAAAACCCTAAAATTTTTAAACAAAATTAGCTTTCAATATAATTTAAATAACGATCAGGATTTTGATGATAAATTTGTAATTACTTCTGCAATTAGAAGTAAATTATTCAAAAATTTAGGTTATTATAGAATATTAATTGATAAAAAAACTTTAGAAATTACTATCAATTCAAATACTTGGGAAAATGAAGTTTCAAAATTTATAGATGTTGATAAATATGGTGGCGTTGAAAAAGGTTATTCGCTTGAATTAAGAGATGTATTATTTTTAAAAGATGGAAGTATTACGTATGTTACTGAGAAGTTTAAATTTGGAGCAAACATAGCAACTTTACTTACTAATCAATTGGTGGCAAAAAATACTGATTTAGTATTAATTCAAACCGATAAAGATTTTAAGATAAAAGGAATTAAAACGTTAGAAAAAGAAAAAAGTACTTATAGCATATCAGATTATTTGTTCCACCAATATTTGAATAATAAAAACGATATGGTATTTTATTATAAAGATTATCAAAAAGATGAAAACAAAGATAAAAACTGGAATTTATTTATCAACACGATTATTGATGGGAAATTCAATCAGGAAAAAATTCAGATTTCATCCAAAAAAGATAAATATGCAATCATTCCTTATCCTGCAAAAGATGGATATATTTTACTTAATGAATACAACAAAAAAGATAAATATAATCAAATTCGCTTAGAAAAATTAAATTACTAATATGAAGATTTATTTACTACTATTATTTTTAGTATTATCTTTTGCTTTAAAAGCTCAGGATTATATGCCAATTGATACATTAAATAAAGAAAAATTAGAACTACTGGCAAAGGATTTTAAAAAATCAAATAAAGGTTTTATTGATGAAGTTACTGATAAATACCATAGAAAAGTTGCCAATTCATTAGAAGAGTATTTACTGGAGCTTTCAACTGAGTACATTGAAGGGATAAAAGATGGCGATTATCTTTTTGATAAAAGATTTACATCAATGGCAGATGAAATTCTTGATGAATTTAAACTTAAAAACCCTACTATTCCTAAAAATACGAAAATCTTAGTTTCAAGAAAGCCTAATTTGAATGCTTATTGTTTGCCTGATGGCACTTTTATATTGAATTTAGGGCTTTTTTACTGGTTAAAAAATACAGATCAAATTGCAGGCGTAATGGCACACGAAATTTCGCATAAAATGCTTGAGCATGCTATTAATTTTAAAGTTAAAACCATTGAAGAAGAACTTTCTGACGATTCAAAGGATAAAATTAAAGAAATAAAAAAAGGGAAATACAATAAAAACGAGAAAGCATTTGATTTTTTTAAAAACATATTATACGCTAAAGGCGAAAAACGTAAAATGCAGGAATATGAAGCCGATTCGTTAGGTTATATTTTATTAAAAAACACCAAGTACAACAAGTTGGATTATATTATTACATTAAAATTAATGGATAAATACGACTCCATAAACCCCAAAGGATTAGAAATAGAAATTTACAAGAAAGTATTTAATTTGCCCAATCAAAAATTTAAGGAAGAATGGTTAAAAAAAGAAGACTTTTCGGGCTATAATTATTCGTTATATAAAGAAAAATTTAATGAAGATTCGCTCTCAACGCACCCCGATTTGGATGAAAGAATTAAAAAAATAGAAGTTTTATATCCTGAACTAAAGAATCCAACTTCTAATGAAACTACAGAGGCCTTTAAAACCTTGAATAAAATTGCTGAATATGAAATCATACCTAATTTAATTTACTTCGACGAATATGGATTAGCCATTTATGTTTGTTTGAGTAATATTCAGTCCAATAAAGATGTTGATTTTTATAATAAATGCTTAGGTAAAATTTTTGAAAAAATTTATGACGCAAAAAAGCAATATAAGTTAAATCGCTATGTTGACCGTATTGACCCAAAAGACCAAACCGAAAGTTATATTCAGTTTTTAAACTTTATGTGGAATCTTAAGCTGGATGAAATAAAAAACATTGCTGCTTTTTACAACAAATAATACTGTTATTTTTTTGTAACGAGTCAAGTTTAGTATGCCTATGAACTTCAGATTGAACGAATAAAAACTGATAATTCTGGTTTTTTATAAAAGAAAAATCAAAATAAATATTTATTTATGAAAAAACTCATTTATCTATTGCTATTTATATATGTCATTATTGCTGTTCTTAGCATTATTTTTTTTAATGGAACAGGTGATGCCGGTGATAGTATTACTCACTATTTGTTTGCAAAATATGCACCTTATCATCCTGCACTTTTTTTTGATCACTGGTCAAAACCGGTATATGTACTATTAAGTTGTCCTTTTGCTCAATTTGGATTTATTGGGATTAAGATTTTTAATGCGATAGTTTCGTTGCTATGTATTTTTTTTACTTTTAAAATTGCCGAATCTTTAAACCTTAAAAATGCCATTATCAGTGCTGTTATTATGATGTTTGCCCCACTTTATTACATACTCACTTTTTCGGGACTAACCGATCCTTTGTTTGCTTTATTTTTAGCCATTGGTATTTATTTATCAATTAAGCAAAGGTATTTAGCTGCTTGTCTCCTTATCTCTTTTCTTCCATTTGTTCGCTCAGAAGGGCTGATAATAATGGGTGTATTTGGGTTGTACTTTTTGTTGAAACGACAGTGGAAACTGCTTCCTTTACTATTTTTCGGACATTTAGTATATTCCATTGCCGGCTATTTTGTTTATCACGATTTTTTTTGGGTATTCAACAAAATTCCGTATGCTAACATAGGAAGTCCTTATGGAAGTGGTAAACTTTCTCATTTTGTAGTACAATTTCTTTATGTTGTGGGTATCCCAATTTATCTTTTGTTTTGGGTAGGTGCTATCAGCATAATTTGGAAGACCGTTAAAAAGAAAATAACAATAGAAATGTCAATTTTAGTTTTAATTGGGTTTATGTGCTTTTTTATTGCTCATACTCTGTTTTGGTATTTTGGCATTTTCAATTCGATGGGTTTACATAGAGTTTTAATCGGAGTAATGCCAATGGTAGGTATAATATCATTGTATGGGTTTAATTTTATAACAGAAGAAGTTCTTGAGAAAAAGAAAAAGCTCAAAATGTTTGTTCAAATATTATTTGTACTTTATATTGTTGATTTTCCGTTTACATCTAATCCTGCTGCAATAAATTGGAAAAGAGATATGATGCTGAGCAAAGACCAGCAATTAGCTGTAAAATCGGCAAATTTTATTGTAAATAATATAGGGGCAAACCATCGTATTGTTTGTGCTCATCCATACTTATGCGAGGCACTTAATGTTGATTTTTTTAATCAAAATAAAAGATTAGAACTAAACAAAAACAATATGGAACAGTTGCAAACGAATGATGTAATAATATGGGAAAATTGGTTTGCATTAGTTGAATGCGGTATCAAAAAAGAAGACCTCGACAATAACGCAAGTTTAACAAATTTATACAATACAAATATATATGACAACGGTCGCGAAATATATTATTCTGTTTACATAAGAAAATAGTAACTAATCAGACTGTTCATATTTTTATAAGTTATTATATTACTGCATCTTGCCACGAAGCAAGGATTGACCTAAAACAATTTACGCTACAAAACAAGAAAAGAAGCGAAAAGTGGCAAGCGAAAAG
>CAYTJB010000155.1:0-7256 GCA_964437995.1 uncultured Bacteroides sp.
TTTTTATTGAATTAAATTTACACTAAAACACTAAGAACACTAAGTTTCACTAAGTATTTTTAAGTACTTATAATTTCCCCAGATTCACTAAATAATCGTATTTAGCTTTTATCAATTGGATTTTATGCATTTCGTAATTAATTTTCGCCTGTGTTTCGGCATTTACATCGTTCAAATAATCGGAAGAAGTAATGTATCCATTATCGAATTGTGAAGATGAACTTTTTGCAATTTTTGTTCTTAAATTAATGATTTCCAAATCTTTTAAAATAAGTTCTGTAAACTTATCAATTTCTGCCACATCACGTTGATACATCATTTTTACATTTTTTTGATAGGTATCTTTGGTTGTATTGATAATATCTTTTTGTAAATCAAGGATTTTTTTATCAATTTTGGTTTGATTCCAGTTCCATATATTCCAAGTTAATTTTGCACCAATCATATAAAACGATTGAAAATCGTTGGACAGCATATTCAATCCAGGTCTTCCGTAACCTACTTGCCCGAAACCATATATTTTGGGCATTAATTTAGAAGAAAGCACAGATTCTGTAGTTGTTAGCTTGTTTTTATTTAATTCAAAACTTTTTAACTCAGGTCTGAAGTTTTCAAAAGTACCGGTATTTACAGCTATTTCCGATAACGAAAGTATTGAATTGTCAGTAATTTCTATTCCGCATAATTCTTTCAACATTTCTGTATTTGCTAATTTGCTGGCTTTTATCTCAATAATTTTTTGGTCAATCTTTATAATTTCGGCTTTTAAATTATCAGCATTGCTTTCATTTACAATACCATTTTTAACGCCAGATTCTATTTTAAGGAGTTTTGCTTGAATATCTTTTTTTGAAACTTCCAGTAAATCAATATTTTGTTGTAAAATTAAAATGCTGAAATAAAACAGGTTAACTCTTTCTTTTAATTTATATAATTCTGTTTCTAAATTTTGCTGCTCACTTTGTGTATTGAAATTTTCCAACTTTTTTTGGCTCGCAATCATACCGCCATCCCAAATTAGTTGATTTACATCTAATGTGGCTTTGTACATATCTTTGGACGATTCGGGAATTTTGATAAAAGGAATATTTAACGACAATTTTGTAACATCTGATTGATAACTCAGTTGTCCGTTTACATTTACTTGTGGAAGATAGTTTGTATTCAGGCTTTTAATTTTCAATTCGCCAATATTATTAATAGTTTCCTTTTGTTTTGATAAAGGATAATTTTCAATGGCTTTTTTATAACATAATTGTATATCAATATTTTGTGCATTTACATTTATGGTAAACAGCCAACATAAAATGAAAATAAAACGCTTCATGTTTTAATTAATTTTAATGGAATGAATGATAAACTGACTTACTTCTTTTTTGCGTTCTTCAAGAAATTCATTGTATTTCTCCGTATTATTGTCAAATAAAATAATTTGCATCAATGGTCTTGCTGCAAAGGGGAACGCACATAAAGCTATAGTATTAATTAACAAATGTTTAGGATTAATTGGTCTCATTTTCCCTTCATCTATATCTTTTTGAATTTCTTGTAAGATAAGTGCTGGTTTTAGTCCCATTTTACTAAACATTTCAAAAATTTTCTCAGGATTTCTGTTGATTTCTGTTAGAATAAAATTTGGTAATTGAGGTACTTTTATCAACATACTTACATAATTTTCTACAAAAATTTCTATCTTTCTTTCAAATGAAACATTGGAAGACATGTTTTCAACCATACGAGGAATAAATTGCTGAAAAGCATCGTTAAAAATAGCTTCAAACAACTTATCTTTACTACGGAAATAATAGTGTAACAAAGCTTTATTCATACCGGCTTCATCAGCAATTTCCTGCATACGAGCACCATCGTATCCTTTTTTGAAAAATATATTTTTGGCAGCAATTAATATAAGTTGTTCTGTATCTGTTTCTTGCAAGGTCATATTGTATTAGCTAAGTGGTTTGATTATTTGGTTTAACCATTTGGCAAAATTAATACAATATTTTTAAATAATCGTAAAAAAAGAAAAAAAGATTTTTATTTTTTACATCCCACTTTTCCCAGACAACCATTGTTTAAATGATTGTGCTCGGTCGGCACTTACGTAGGTTTCAATTGGGCATGGAACAATAGATTCTATTTTTATGCGTCCTTTAAAATGAGAAAACATTTGCCCAATGGCTTTGTAATTGATGATAACACCTCTGTTGATACGAAAAAATTCTCTTTTATCAAGCATTTCCGAAAGTTTATCTAATGAAAAATCAATAGGGTAAGATTGCTTATCGAAAGTAAGCATGTTGATGGTTTTATCTTCTGCATAAAAGAGTGCTATTTCTTTTGTATCAATAGCTTTAAGGTATTGTCCATATTTTACTACGAAACGATGAGGTGTTTCTTTTGTTTTTTGAACCATTTGCTCTATTAAAGCTGTAAAATCAACTTTATGGTAAGAATTTTTCCATTTTGTAAGACTTATCTCTAATTCTTCTTTTTTTACAGGCTTTAACAAGTAATCAATACTATTTACTTTAAAGGCTTGAATAGCATACTGATCGTAAGCTGTAATAAAAATAACAGGAGTTGTAACTTGCACTTGTCTAAAAATCTCAAAGCACGAACCATCAGCCAAATGAATGTCCATCAACATCAGGTCGGGTTGCTTATTAACCATTAACCAACTAACGGTATCGCTAATAGTTTCAAAATTATCAATAATTTCAGCATCGGGCTGCAATTCTTTTACCAATCGTGTTAATCGGCGGGCTGCAGCTTGTTCGTCCTCAACAATTAAAATTTTCATAATTTGAAGTATTTACATGCAAATATACTTAATTTTCGACTTCTTCTAAAAGAGGAATTGCTACCGAAAAATAATTAGCGGATACCATAATCTCTACTTCTTTATCAGATAAAAATTTATATCTATTGCGAATGTTTTGTAACCCTAAACCTGCAGAAGGTTCTTCTTCTATTCGTTTCTGTATATTATTTTTTATCATAATATATCCATTTTCGGTAAGTGAAATCTCTATGTTGAGGGATCGTCCGGTTGCAATAACATTGTGTTTAATGGCATTTTCAACCAACATTTGTAGTGTAAGTGGAGCAATACCTCTCGATAAAACATTAGCAGGAATCATATTTTTTAATACAAGATTTTCGCCATAGCGTTTCTTTTGCAAAAAGCTGTATGTTTTAATCAACTCAAGTTCTTCTTGAATGCTAATTATTGATTTATCACGTAATTGAAGTATTGTTCGGAAAAAATCTGATAATTTTTGGACATATTCCACAGCAGCATCTTTGTCTTCTTCAATAAGTGTAATAAGTGTATTAAAACTATTAAACAAAAAGTGAGGATTTACTTGATTTTTTAGTGTTTCAAACTGCGATAATAAACTTTCTTTTTCTAATTCCTGTGATCTTTTATTCGATTTCATCCACATAATGTAAAAGAATACACCTTCGTGAATAAAAGAAATAATCAAAGAAATAATTACAGAACTTGCATAAATATGAAAGAAAAAGTATTTTTTAGCAGCTTCTTCCGACAAAACATAATATCCTAATAAAAATATTAATCCTACAATAAGAAAATTATACAATGCTATATATATAATTTCCCAAATTATATGTTTTGCAGGATGCTTTTCCCAAGGATATATTTTCCAGAGTTTAAAAACGATAAATCGGCATCCTGTCCACAATGCTGTAGTACTTATAGCAGAAAAAAACACATTCTCTAAAATCAAAGAGCGAGGAGTGTTTGTAATTATTCCAACAATTATAGGGAATACAACTCCTAATAGTAATATACCGCCTATAACTACTAATACATCATAGCATTTTTCTTTGTTTCGACAATTATTTATATTCATGGTATTTGTTTATTTCTTGATATTTTTCTTTAATTCTGTGAGTCACGGGGTAACTCATTAAACGTTAATCGCATATAATAGCTTGTGATTTAAAAGTCACCCCGTGAATTGTAGGTTTTAGGAAAATTAAAAGATTATTCTGTATTGTGGTATTATCATTATTCCTATTTGATTTGTAAATGATTTTGTACCGGTTGTTTGATTAAATTTTTCGGTATAAACATTTTTTTGATCAAATAAATTCTGAATATCTATACCCCATTCCTGAGTAATTTTTCTTCCATTGCGGCGATAGGCTATTTTTAAATCGGTACGTGAATAATCTTTGTATTGCAGGCTATATGCTTTGCTTTCATCATATTCTTTATAATATTTTCCTGTTACCGAATTATGTAAAACTATACTTGGAGTGTAACGTTGTCCGCCTGCATAAGTAGTTTTTAAATCAACACTTATAGTATGCCTTACTTTCTTTTCTTTATTGTTGCTTCCCAATACAAATTCTTTGCCTATCAAAGCATTTACAACATAGTTGCCATTAAAGGCTGTATTATGTTGAATATTATCGCTTCCTTTGTATTTCGATTCAAATACTGAAGCAGTAAGCAAATAATAAAATCCTTTATTTAAGAAGTGTTCTAATGTAAATTCAAGTCCGTAATTATATCCTGTACCAGTTGCTTTTAATGTATCAGGAGTATAATAGCCAAAGTCTGCACCTTGATTTAATAGAGAATAATAGCTATTTACGCCTCCATTTACACCTACATGATTAAGATATTGATAATACACTTCTGCTTTTATGCGAACATATTCTGTAATATTTCGGTCGTAGCCCAGCACAAAATGCTGACTTTTTACCATACTAAGATTTTCATTCAAACGTTGGAAATTACCATCTGGCATTCTGCTTTGGCGGAAATAAACACTAATAGAGTTTAGCTGGCTGTGTATTCCATATCCGAAGCTTAATGACTGATTAGCTGTGAAATTCCATTTTAATCCGGCTCTAGGTTCTATAGAATAATCTTTGTTTAATCCATAATACATAGCATGCAAGCCTGTATTAAGCGTTAGTTCTTCTGTAAATTTATATTGGTATTGAATATATGGTTGTAAAAGCCATGTATTTCCTTTAAAATCGGTTACAGTACGCAATGCTTGGTCTGCATCTTTATAAATACGTTCACGTAAATTAAATCCTATTCCTTTTAAGGAAAATCCTGCTTTTACAAAACTTCTGCTATTTATTTTATGGTTTAATAAAAAAGAAGCTGTTAGATAATTTTCGGTAAAATCGTTTCTGTAATTTGGAATTTTTGCTTGATTAACGGGCGATAATGAATCTATAATAGTTTCAAACCTATGACTGGCAGCCGAAATACTTAGCTTTGAATATGTATTAGTTCCCCAAAAATAGGTATGAGTGATACCTCCTGCTATCATATCGGAACCATTGGTAAGATCAAAACCTTCGCCACCATAAAAATCTACAGTTTCTTTGGTAGTATCTTTGCGAGAATCCCACATTTCAATATCACTAATGCCACCCAATGCAAATACCGAAAAGCTTCCAAGTTTGGTTTTTGGAAAATTAAGTTTCATCGAAAAGTCTTTATATTTTGGAATCCCCGTACCAGTACCAAATTTAGCACCCATTTTTTCCATTACTTCTAAGGTTGAGTATCTTGCGTTAACAAGATAAGATGAACCATTTTTTTTACTAATAGGACCTTCGGCACCCAATTCAAAGCCGTTAAAGCCAACTTGCCCTAAAAATTCATGCTTTTCATTGTTGCCATTACGCATTTTTAAATCGAAAACACCCGAAATGGCATTGCCATATTCGGCAGGGAAAGCTCCCGTTAAAAAATCGGAATTAGATAATACATTATTATTCAATATACAAACAGGACCTCCTGTAGCTGATAGTGACCCCCAATGATTAGGATTGGGAATATCAACACCTTCTAATCGCCATAACAAGCCGGAAGGCGTATTTCCACGAATAATAATATCATTTCGAGCATCGTTACTACCAACAATTCCGGCATAATTAGAAGCCATACGTGCTACATCATTTCGTGAACCTGCATAGCGTCCGGTTTCTTCTACGGTAAAGCTTCGTGCACTTACCGAAGTCATTTTGTTTATGGTGTTTGATTTGTCAATATTAGCTATAATCTCAACGGTTTGTTGCATGATAACATTTTCGTCCATTTCAATGTCGAGGATCAGCTCTTTGCCTGTATTTAGAATAAGATTGTTAAAGTAAACGTCTTTATAACCCATAAATGTTACTTTTAAGCTTACCCTTCCTACATTTACGTTGTCTAATCTGAATTTTCCATCAGCATTGCTCGAAGTTCCTGTAATTGGCGAGGTATTTAATAATATAATGTTAGCGCCAGGCAATGTAGTTTTGTTAATGCGGTCGGTAATTGTACCGCGTATTGTTCCTGTTGGTGCATTGGAAGCAGAAACTAAAAACATATTTAATAGTGCGAAACTAAAAACTAATCCTATTTTTCTCATTCCTCAATTATTTAAAATATTACGATGCAAAAGTAATATCGTTTTCAAATAATTACCAATTATTATCTGATGAAAAAGGATTATCAGGTTCTAAAATAGATAAAAAGAAGGCTGGATTTGAATTTTCTATAATTTTGCCATCAATGTTTCCAAATAATGGTATTCGATACCATGTATTTTTTTAATATGCTCAATTTTTTGTAAAATTTCATGATTTGGAATTTTGACATTTTTTTGTTTTACACCTACTATTAAAACATTTTTTGGTGTATGTTCGGTAGCAATAAACTCAAATACTTTGGCTTTGTAACCATAAGCTTCTAATATCAGAGCACGTATTCCGTCTGTTAAAAGTTCTGCTTGTCGCTCTTTTAATATTCCAAATTGGCTAATTAAGCTTAAATCGTCGGTTGGATTAATTTGTTTTCTCAATTGCTTATGACAACAAGGGGCACAAATAATAATTTTTGCATCTGATTTTATGCCTCGAAATATAGCATCATCGGTAGCTGTATCACAGGCATGTAAAGCAATGAGCATATCGGTTTTAGGAAGTTCAATGTTTTTAATACTTCCTGCTTTAAAATTTAGATTAACAAACGAAGCTTCTTGGGCAATTTTATTACACCCTTCAACCAATTCTTTTCTTAGTTCAACACCAATAATATTGGGTGTTTTGTGCAATACGTTGTATAAATAATCGTACAATGCAAATGTAAGGTAACCTTTGCCGGCACCCATATCTACAATGTTAAAAGTTGTTTCAAGTTGAGTGGTTTTTAAAACCCCATCAATAATCTCAATATATTTGTTGATTTGACGGTACTTATCTTGCATACT
>CAYTJB010000156.1:0-7253 GCA_964437995.1 uncultured Bacteroides sp.
ACTTGGATATTTGCATTTAAAGCAAATGTATTCCACGTATTAATTTTAAATGTAGCTTCATCTATATTTTGTAACATCTTCTTATCAAAATCTAAGGTATCTTGCAATACAAAACCTTTAACTTTTCCTTCGAGTGGAATTTCAATATTTACACTTACTGTAAATTTACTGGTATCCATCATAAAATTTTGAATATTAGGATTGGCAGTAGGGTTTGTTTCTCCAGTTATTTGATAAATAATTTTCTTTGGCGAAATATTAATTGCCTGAGCTAAATCAGTACTTTCAACTTTTGGAATAATAGTTTCCTTATACTGACCAATAACAGTAGGATATGGAATTGGAAAAGGATTGGGAGTTGGAAAATCATTAACATTTGCAACAACAGTATTGTTTTGTGCTTGAAATTTATCAAAATTAGCTTCAATAGGCAATCCAAAAGAATTAATAATTGTTCCCCCAACCGATATTCTTTCAAGTTCTATTTGCCCCGATAATTGAGAAGAAAAAATAGATAGCTCTATAGTATCATTCAATAAAATAGGATATTGAGCAATATACCCAAATACTTTTTTGTAGGTAATATCGTTCAATTTATCGTTTAACTGAATATAATATGGATTATTGTAAGGGTAACTATCACTATATATCCAGTGTTCATATTTAAATACAATCTCATTGGTATGCCCAGGCGAATTGTTAAAAATAATTTTGCAGCCCGATACATCAATAGGTGGAACGGGAATTGTACGTGGAATAGCTTCTCCATTATAAGCAATAGGCATTTCGGTACGAAAAACTTGCCCATTAGGACGTGTTACATTGGGAATGGTTAGTATTATTCTTCCTTTATGATTAATATCTGTATAAATACTAAGGTTTAAAGTTGCATTTTTAACAAACACACTGTCGAGTCTTTGCCCTGGTTTGGGTAATACAAAAGTATAGGGTCTGGTAATTGAATAATATGTTGAATCGCCTGAGGTAGGTGCATCTAAATTTATGTTTGAGCTATCTGTTTGTATATCTTGGTTTGGAATTATAAATAAATCCTTAGCCATCACAGAAATCAACTTATTTGAAGGATAAACCAATTTCAAAGAATTATCCGATATATTTACTTGAACAATTCCCGAGGTATCGTTGATAATATCCTTTAGCGTGAGTTTCGAATTAATAAATTGGAGTGCACCTGTTGGATCATATTGATTACTTGCAAGTTTATCAAACTCAAAATCACCTTCCTTAACACATGATAATAAGAATAGTGACAATAAAAAACTTGCAAAAAAAACATATTTTGCTTTCAACTTTATAGTTAAAAAAACAAGTTTTATTGCTTTTTTCATCTAAATTAAATTTTATTAATTTGTTAATATCTGAAGTCTTTGCAAATAAATCAAAACTATTTGTTTTTTTATGAACAAATGGGTTGAGTGGATTTATTTTATTTTTTCTCGATAAGGTAATTTCTTAGCAATTTTGTCAAGAAGTTCTTTTTCGAGAGAAAGGTGGGTTTTTTTAGAATCGGCAGTGGTACTATCATAATACTCCCATAATAGTAAGCCCGATTTATCAAAAATAGAGATTTTTAAATCAACGGAATTACGTAGTTTCCCATTGTTATTTTGAGAAGATTTATAAAAAGAAATAGCAATTATAACATCTACTGCACAAAATTTTGCTAAATCTTCTTTGCTGAAATTTAAAATATTAAAAAAAGTAATTTTGTTGGTAGCCAACGAAAGATTTGTTTTTCTAACATCTTGTAATTCAGCAGATAACTTATCTTTTTGATTTTCATTCAAATTGGTAATATAAAAGTAATCCTGCAACAATACAGATTCTTCTTCATGTATTCTATCTAAATCATCTACAAATAAGTCGCGTGGCATACTTTTGGGGTCTATTGTAATGCCAATGGGAACAATTGCAATGGTTTTGTGCAATTTTTGATAATCAACAAAGTTGTTAATTCTATATTCTTTTGTTTGACTAAAAGCACAAGAAAACATTGAAATTAAAAAAACAATTAAAAGTAATTTTGAAATTTTCATATAGATTCCTCCTATTAATTTAATGAATTGTTAAACTAATAGCAAATGTAATACAAAAAAAAGCAAAGTGTATCAAAAATTCTTTTTTTACAACTCAGTTGTATTTAATTGTTTCCAAATTAAATCTTTTAAGGCTTGAATGCCATATCCGGTAATAGAAGATATAAAAACATAAGGAATGCCTTTAGGTAATTCTTTTTTCATGGCATTTATTAATTCTTCATCAGCAAGGTCGCACTTTGTGATGGCTAAAATTCTGTTTTTATCCATCAGTTCTGGGTTGTAGGTTTTAAGTTCGTTGGCAAGTATTTTATAATCTTTTTTAATATCGTTGCTATCGGCTGGCACCATAAATAATAGGATAGAATTTCTTTCGATATGTCGCAAAAACCTTAACCCTAAGCCTTTCCCTTCTGATGCACCTTCTATAATTCCTGGAATATCAGCCATTATAAACGATTTTTCATCGTAATACTTAACAATACCAAGGTTTGGTTTTAAGGTAGTAAAAGGATAATCAGCAATTTCTGGTTTTGCAGCAGATACTACTGATAAAAGTGTTGATTTTCCTGCATTTGGGAAACCAACCAGTCCTACATCTGCCAATAGTTTTAGTTCTAAAATTTTCCAGCCTTCTGTAGCTTCTTCGCCGGGTTGTGCATAGCGAGGAGCCTGATTGGTAGCGGTTTTAAAATGATCGTTTCCTTGACCGCCACGTCCTCCTTTCATAATAATAACTTCCTGTCCGTGTTCTGTAACTTCAAATTCAACAGCTTCTGTTTCGGCATCTCTAACTACTGTACCTAAAGGAACTTCTACAATAACATCTTTGCCTTGTGCTCCTGTGCTTAGGTTTTCGCCACCACTTCCGCCATTTTCGCCATGAATATGCTTGGTATATTTCAAATGCAATAATGTCCACAATTGTTCATTTCCTCTAAGTATAATATGCGAACCTCTCCCACCATCACCACCATCAGGACCACCATTTGGACTAATTTTTGAACGATGATAATGGTGCGAACCCGCTCCACCTTTGCCCGAACGACAAAATATTTTTACATAATCTACAAAATTTGAACTCGCCATTATATTTTTTCTTTATTAGATTTCTTATAAAACCTACAAAATAACTTTATAAACTTTCAACTTTTAAACTTTACAAACTGAACTCATCTATTATGCTTGCCATTTTACCAAATACTTCTTTTATTGGATCCATAGCTCTAACTGTATGCAGTTTGCCTTGTTTTTTATAATAATCAATCAACGGATGTGTTTGCTCATAATATACTTCCAATCGTTTGTGAATAGTTTCGAGCTTATCATCGCTCCGATTTGAATCTTTTGAACGATTTAAAATTCGATTATACAACTCATCTTCATCCACATCCATTTGAATTACCAACGAAATTTTAGAGCCTTTATGCTGCAATAAGTCGTCTAAATAATCTGCTTGAAACAAAGTTCGAGGGAAACCATCAAATAACAAACCTTTTGTTTGCTGCTGATGTTTCATTGCCGTTACAAATATTTCTCGCATAATAATATCATCGGGGACTAAAAAGCCTCTATCTATAAACTTTTTTACAACATCGCCGATGGCTGTGTGTAATTCAACTTCTTCTCTTAAAATCTCTCCTGTTGAAATATGAGTTAATCCATATTTTTGGATGATATTGGCAGATTGTGTTCCTTTGCCGCAACCGGGAGCTCCTAAAATAATGATGTTGAACATGTTATTTTATCTTACTTTTTTCATTAAACTTTCAACCGATAAACAAAGTCGCTCAAATACTTCTTCTTCGGTTCCTTCGCCACTTACCGAAGAAAATTTATTTTGTTTTTGAAAATATTCAGCAACTTTAGGCGATTTTTTTTCATACACTTCCAAACGATGGATAATAATTTCAGGATCTAAATCATAAACTCTTGCTGATTGAGTTTTTGCTCTTGCCGAAAGTCTTTTTATTGATTGTAAGGTGGTTGAAGAAATTTCGAGCATGCCTGTAACAGCGGTTCCAAGCCTTTGAAGCAAACCGTCAAGTATATATGCTTGCACAATATTACTTGGATAACCCTTAAAAATAAAGCCTTTGGCAGTAGGATTCATTTTTATTTTACTTTCTATCAATCTAATTGCAATTTCGTCGGGTACAGTGTCTCCTTTTTCCATATAGGTTTGGGCAATTTTACCCATTTCGGTACCATTTTCAATTTCTTTTCTAAGCAGTTCTCCTGTAGAAATATATACTAAATTGTATTTTTCGGCTAATTTTTTGGCTTGTGTTCCTTTGCCTGCTCCTGGCGAGCCAAACAATACAACATTAAGCCAAACATTTTCGAGGTTCTTCTCTATTGCTTTTGTAAGTCTTTTTAAAACATCTTCTACTTTGCCAACTCCATTTATTGGGAAAAGTTTCTTTTTTTCGTTATAAAATTGAGCTACTGGTAAGGTTTTATTCTTGTATTCTTGCAAACGAAATTTTATAACATCTGCTTTATCGTCAACCCTTCCTGATACTTTTCCTCTTTCGAGCATACGTTGAACAAGTTCGTTTTCGGGAACTTCTAAACTCAACATACACAATAGGAAAGTATTCAATTTTAAGAGTAAGCCTTCAAGTATATATGCCTGAACCACAGTACGAGGAAAACCGTCAAATAAAATTCCATTAGAATCAGGGTTTGCTAAAATTCGATTTTCTAAAATTTGTACAATTATTTCATCTGAAGCTAATCCTCCTTTATCAATAATATCTTTGGCTTCCATACCAAGTGGTGTTCCTTCTGCAATTTCCTGACGCAAAATATCACCAGTAGCAATGTATGTAAGGTTGTATTTTTCGATAAGCGATTTAGACTGAGTTCCTTTACCAGCCCCTGGCGGTCCAAATAAAGCAATGTTTAACATAATTTATTGTTTTGATAATACTTATTTTTATTGCCACGAAGGCACAAAGATACTAAGGGAAAAGTACTTATGAATACTTAAAGTACTTATAAGTTGTAAACAACATAAGTAATAAGACAAAAACAGTCAACAATTCATTCAACCCTAACTGTTACTATTTGTTTTATTCAATTCTATACTTTAATTCTTTTAATTCATAAACTATTTTAATAACCTCAATTACATCAATAATTTTATTTATAAGTACTTTAGGCACTCTAAGTACTCAAGGCACTTATATTATCTTGTAAATATCAGGCAGATTTCTTGCAAAACCATCGTAATCAAGCCCATAGCCAATAATAAAATCATTGGGGATTTCAATTGCTACATAATCAATGTTATAACCTTTGTCATACTTATCAGGTTTTAAAAGTAATGTAGCAATTTTAACATCAGCTGGCTCAAATTTTTTCAATTCTTCCATCATGTGTTCAATGGTAATGCCTGTATCTACAATATCTTCAACTACAATAATATTTCGTCCTTTTAGGTCTTCATTAATACCAATTAAATGCTTAACATGCTCAGTAGTGGATGTTCCGCTATACGAAGACAATTTTACAAAAGAAATTTCGCAATCAATGCTTAGTTTTTTGAACAAATCAGAAGCAAACATAAAAGCTCCATTTAACACCACCAAAAACAATGGTTTTTTGTCTTTATAATCCACATTAATTTGTTGAGCTACACGTTCAACTTGTTTTAAAATTGTATCTGATTTAATAAATATTGCAAATTCTTTATCCTTGACTTTTATTTTATTCATTTAATACCTATTTTTACAAAAAAATTTATTTAGCAAACTTACAATTTTTTTTGAAACAATACAAAATAAATAATTAGTGAGTAGTTAGCAGTAAACAGTAAACACGTACAGCTATACTACTTTTACTTTACAAACTTTATGAACTTTATAAATTTATAAACTAAAAATAATATGCAAGCAAAAGTTAGTATTATCATGGGCAGCACGTCGGATTTACCGGTAATGGAAGCTGCTGCAAAGTTTTTGAACGAAATGCAAATTCCATTTGAAATGAATGCCTTATCGGCACACCGCACACCCGAAAAGGTAATTGAATTTGCCGAAACAGCTTATTCGAGAGGCATACGAGTTATTATTGCAGCAGCAGGAATGGCAGCACATTTGCCGGGTGTTATTGCTGCTATTACACCATTACCTGTAATTGGAGTGCCTATTAAATCTTCGTTAGAAGGATTGGATGCTATTTTCTCTATTTTACAAATGCCTCCAGGTATTCCTGTAGCAACGGTAGCTTTGAATGGAGCTCAAAATGCTGCCATTCTTGCACTTGAAATATTAGCCGTTGGCGACGAGGAATTAATGAAAAAAATGATAGCTTTTAAAGCCAGTTTAAAATCAAAAATTACAAAAGCCAATGAAGAATTGGCAAGTGTTAGATATGAATATAAAGTGTAAATACCAACACAACCAAACACGCAAAGAATGTCAGACAAGAATAATTATTATATTGAAAATATGAAAACTCATATTGAGAATACTAATACAAATATTAAGTATTCTATAGATAGATTTGATATACTTATTATCTCTATATCAAGTGGAGGATTAGCATTATCAATGGGATTTGTTAAAGACATTTTATCAAGTAAGCCTGACACTAATTTTTTACTTCTAAAAATTTCATGGGTATTATTTGCTTCATCCATAGTTTTCAATCTACTTTCGCAAGTTACAGGTTATTATGCTAATAAATTTGAAATTAAGATTAGTAAAAATATCATAAAACAAGAGGAAAAAAAACCAATGAAAGGAGATCAAGATAGTTTTGAATGTAAAAAGAGAATAAATAATTCACTTACTATCATTTTTAATGGACTAAGTTTATTATTTTCAATAGCTGCTATTATTTTATTAGTAATTTTTATGAGTAAAACACTTTAAAATTTTATATTATGACAAATGAAGAACAAAAAAAAATGTTTCAAGAACAAGAAAGACAAAGACAGGAACAACAAAGACGAGAACAACAAAGGGAACAACAAAGACTACAAGAAGAAATAAGACGTCGTCACGAACAAGGTATTCAAAAAAGTCAAGATGACAGACCAATTCATGGAAGACCAGTTGACGAAAGACCTGAAAGAGATGATTAATAAGTAACAATAAAACGTTCGTCTTACGAAGTTACCAGCACACAACCAAACACACAAAGAATGTCAGCAATAGACTTAAATAGATTTTTGAACACCATTAA
>CAYTJB010000157.1:0-7196 GCA_964437995.1 uncultured Bacteroides sp.
TAAATTAAGCATTACTACTGTAGATATTGGTGCAGAAGAGCTGCTTCACATTGTTTGTGGTGCACCCAACGTGGCTGTCGGACAAAAAGTGCCCGTAGCTACCATTGGCACTGTACTTTATAATGGTAATGAATCTTTTACTATTAAGAAATCAAAAATTCGTGGCGAGCTTTCCGAAGGTATGATTTGTGCCGAGGATGAACTTGGATTAGGCAATTCACATGCCGGAATTATGGTGTTAGATTCATCTGTAACCATTGGTACACCTGCTCGCGATTACTTTAATATTGAAGATGATTATATGCTGGAAATTGGTTTAACACCTAATCGTTCTGATGCCACCTCTCACATTGGTGTAGCCCGTGATTTAGCTGCTGTTATTAATAATTTGGCAGGCAATTTTTCTAAAGTTGTTCTTAATTACCCAAATGTAGAGGATTTTAAAATAGACAATCATAGTTTACCAATAGAAGTGGTAGTTGAAGACACCTTAGCATGTCCACGATATACCGGTATTACTCTTTCGGGCATTGAAGTAAAAGAATCGCCCGATTGGCTTAAAAATAAGCTGAAAACCATAGGCTTACGACCTATCAATAATATTGTTGATATTACCAATTTTGTTCTTTTTGAAACAGGACAACCTTTACATGCTTTTGATGCGGCTAAAATTGCTGGAAATAAAATAATTGTAAAAAAATTACCTAAGGAAACTGCTTTTGTTACCTTAGATGGCACGGAACGCAAACTTTCCGGCGAAGATTTAATGATTTGCAATGCAACCGAGGGCATGTGTATAGCTGGTGTTTTTGGTGGAGCAAAATCGGGTGTTACAGAAGAAACTACAGCTGTTTTCCTCGAAAGTGCTTATTTTGATGCAACTACAATTCGCAAAACATCCAAGTATCATGGTTTAAAAACTGATGCTTCTTTTCGTTTTGAACGTGGCTGCGACCCCAATATTACGGTATATGCCATAAAACGTTCAGCAATGTTGATAAAAGAGATTGCAGGTGGCACAATTTCATCCAAAATTGTGGATGTGTATTCAACTGTAATTGAACGTAAATCAGTTGAAATTACTTATCAAAACGTTTACCGTTTAATAGGAAAAATAATAGATAAAAATGTTATCAAAAATATTTTAATTTCCTTAGAAATTGAAATCATTAGCGAAACAGAAACGGGTTTAACGTTATTAATTCCTACCAATAAAGTAGATGTATGTCGCGAAGCCGATGTAATTGAAGAAATCCTTCGTATTTATGGCTACAATAATGTTGAAATTGGAAGCGAATTACATTCGAGCATTTCATACATTTCAAAACCTAACAAGGAAAAAATTCAAAATACAATTTCAAATTACCTCAGTAATAATGGATTTGTTGAAATTATGAACAATTCGCTCACAAGTTCTGATTATGTGAATAAAATTGCAGATTTCAACCTCACAATGAACGTAAAAATACTAAATCCATTGAGCAAAGAGTTAGATGTAATGCGTCAAACCTTATTGTTTGGTGGTTTGGAAAGTATTAGTTACAATATCAACCGCAAATCAACTGATTTAAAACTGTATGAATTTGGAAATACTTATACTTACAATGCAGAAGTTGCTTCGGAAGCTAATGTTACCAAACGTTTTAAAGAAGAAAAGCATCTTTCTGTTTTTGTTACAGGCAAAAAATATAGCGAAAATTGGAATATTACAGCTGTAAATCAAGATTTCTTTAACCTAAAAGCTTTTGTATCTAATATTTTACATCGTTTGCGTATTAATGTTGATAAACTGAACGTTAACAAGATTTCTAATACTATTTTTGATGAAGCCTTGGAATGCACTCTAAATGGAAAGACTGTCCTCATTTACGGAAGTTTACAACCAAAACTTCTTACAGCTTTTGATATTAAACAAGCGGTTTATTATGCCGATTTTCAATGGGATGCCATTATTAAACTCATTCCTACGGTTGAGGTTGAATATACCGAAGTAGCTAAATTTCCAGAAGTTCGTCGCGATTTGGCATTGTTGATTAATAAAGAAGTTAGTTTTGCCGAAATTGTAAAACTCGCTTATCAAACCGAGAAAAATTTGTTGAAAAAAGTCAATCTTTTCGATGTGTATGAAGGCGACAAATTAGAAGCAGGCAAAAAATCTTATGCTGTAAGCTTTATTATCCAAGATAGCGAAAAAACCCTCAACGACAAGCAAATAGATGGTATTATGAACCGATTGATAAAGGTTTATATTGATAAATTAGGTGCTGTGATTAGGTAAGTTTTTGAGTTTAAACTCTTTTTATTTCTTTAAAAGCAAGTTTTAATTAGCTTGCTTTTTTCATTTGAATTATCATTACCTTTGTTGGAAAATATTACTTTTGATGAAAGCAAAATTCATTTTAATAACAATTTTCCTATTTTCAAGCTTTTTTGTTAATGCTCAATATTTTAATGCCGGCATAAAAGCAGGAGTTGTGGGTTCGCAAATAGATGGAGATGGTTTTGGAGGTTATGATAAATTTGGCTTAAATGCTGGATTATTTGTTAATTACCAGCTTTCTATGCGAACTGCTTTGCAATTAGAAATGGAATATATACAAAAAGGAAGCAGCCATTCACCCAATTACGATAAAGGCGATTATGAGCAATACAAAATGAGTTTAGGATATATTCAATTGCCTGTTTTATTTCAATATAAATTGACTCAAAACTTTTCTGCTGAAATGGGTCCAGCTTTTGGCTTATTATTAAGCTATTACGAAGAACGCGACCAATGGGAAATTGAAAGCAACCCATTTCGTAAATTTGCATTAAGTTGGATTACAGGATTAAACTATAATATTTCTGATAAGTGGACTGCAAATTTTCGTTTAGATTATTCTTTAATGGGTATTCGACAAAAACCTGCTCCCGGTGATAGATACATTTTCTTTCAATATGGGCAGTTTAATAATGCTCTTGTGATTTCAATTCAATATATTATCAACCATGCAAGAGAGAAATAAACTTAAAATAGCTGTTGGCGTTACAGGCGCCAGTGGTGCCATTTATGCAAAAGTTTTATTTGCTAAATTGCAAGCACTAAGTAATCAGATAACTGAAATTGGTGTTGTTTTTACCGATAATGCCAAACAAGTTTGGGAATACGAAATAGGAAACGATGAGTATAAAAATATACCTTTTAAAATATATCAAACGAATAACTTTTATGCTCCTTTTGCCTCAGGTTCTGCTAATTACGATGCTTTGATAATTTGTCCATGTACCATGGGAACATTGGGACGCATTGCTTCGGGAATGGCTAACGATTTGCTTTGCCGTGCTGCTGATGTAATGTTGAAAGAAAGAAAAAAACTAATACTTGTTACTCGAGAAACTCCACTTAACCTGATACATATCAATAATATGAAAACGGTTACAGAAGCTGGTGGAATTATTTGTCCTGCAACACCATCATTTTATAGCAAACCACAAACCATTGAAGAAGTAGTAGCTACTGTTATTGATAGGGCTTTGCAACTTGCTGGTTTTGAAGTTAAAACATACTACTGGGGGAAAAGGAGTACTTAGAGTACCTAAAGTACTTATAAGTTTAATATAAATTATGATAAATATAATAACAACAAATTACGAAGAAGTCATAATAATGTAAATCAAAACTTAAAAATTCTAACAAGTTAATTATTAGATATTAAAAGTTATTTTTTTATATACTTATAAGTACTCCAAGTACTTTAGGCACTCTAAGTATTTTTTATATGTGAAATAACAATAAAAGAACCAATCATGGAAAACAATACCAATCAATCCGATTTATTTGAAATTGTGCTTAATAAAGCAATACTCAAACAAAATGTATATAGCAATACACTTGAAGCATCTAAATTATTTAAAGAAGTAATAATTGAGATTGTAGATGAATTTAAGGAAAGATTATCCCCAAAAGAAAAACATATCTCTTTTGAATATAGAGATAAAGATGTTTTTGAAATGGAATTGAAATTTGCAGGCGATGTACTTATTTTTATGATGCACACCAATGTTTTTGAGTTTTCTCGTAATCACGAAATTATGCGAACAAACTACATTCGCGAAGATAAAAACCGTTCGTATTGTGGCATTATTAATATTTACAATTTTTTAGCCGATTCTTTTAAGTACAACCGCGAAAATGACGTTGGTTATTTAATAGGACGAGTGTTTGTTAATAACGAAAACCATTATTATATTGATGGTAAAAAAGAATTGGGCTTGATTTACAATAACTTCGCCAATAATATAATGACCAAAGAAGCTGCCAAAGATATTGTTGAAAAAGCAATTCTCTATACTTCTAATTTCGACTTACTTACACCGCCTTATGACGAAGTAAAAGAAGTAAGTGTATTTGAAATTCAAGCAAATATTGATAATATTCGATTAAAAACAGGAAAACGTTTAGGTTTTAAATTTCAAGCCGATTCGGAAAATGTGAAAGGGTAATACCGATACGCAATATGTAATAGTCCCAAAAAGGCTGGACTAAACATATTGTCTATCGGTATTTACCACTGCAAAATTATGAAATAATCCTTTGGATTAATTCATAATCAGCATTGGTATAAAAAGAGAAAAGGTATAAAATTAAAAACTTTATACCTTTTCAAATATTAATTGGTTAAGAAGATTTATTTTTTCTCTTCTGTTTCAGCAGTAGCAGCAGGGTCTTCAACTCCACGTGTAGGTTTAATTATAACAACAATAGACGTTGGAACATTTAAAAATTCAACACCTTTTACTGATAGATTGTTAACTTTTACATAGTCATCAATTTCCAATGGAGAAATATCAATTTTTACGTCATCAGGTAAAACACTTGCTAAACCTTTAACTTTTAGTTTTCTCATTTTTACAACCAATTTACCACCTCTTAAAACACCAGGTGATGTTCCCACAACTTTAATAGGAACGCTCATAATAATTGGTTTGTCGTCAATAATTTGAAGAAAATCAACATGTAAAATATTATCACTAACAGGATGATATTGAACATCTTGCAAAGTAGCTTTGTATTGTTTTCCATTGATATCTAAATCAATAAAACATACTTCAGGTGTAAAAATGATGTCTTTAAAATCTTTTTCATTGGCTAAAAAATGAATTTGATCTTTTCCACCATACAAAACACATGGCACTTTGCCGTTTTTTCTGTTCATTTTTGCATCTTTTTTCCCTACGTTCTCTCTTAGAGAACCGCTCATAGATACTGTTTTCATTGTAATTTATTTATTTGTGAGATTTATTACTTTCGCCTTGCAAGCATATTTCTCTAATTATTAATTATTTATAAAGGCGATTTATTTCATTTCAAAAGTATTATACAAATTTGAGATTGATTCATTGTTCTCAACCCTACGAATAACATCCGATATAAGTTTTGCAACAGTGATGACGTGAACCTTACTACTTTGCTGACGCAATGGAATAGTATCACTTACAACAACTTCTGTAAATGGAGAATTTTCAATCATTTCGTAAGCATTGCCTGTTAACAATGGATGTGTAATAATAGCTCTAACACTTGCCGCACCATTTTCCATCATTAAATTAGCTGCTTTTACAATCGTATTACCTGTATCTAAAATATCGTCGAGCAATATTACATTTTTATCTTTCACATCACCTATCAATTCCATTTTGCCAACTTCATTGGGTTTGTTTCGTTGTTTGTAGCAAATTACAAAACCTGTTCCTAATGTTTTTGCATACATTCCTGCTCTACGTGTACCACCAGTATCAGGCGAAGCAAATGTTAGATTAGGTAAATTTAGGCTTTTTACATAAGGAATAAAAACTGTTGAGCCATACAAATGGTCAACTGGTACATCAAAAAATCCTTGTATTTGGTCAGCGTGTAAATCCATAGTAATAATCCTTTGCACTCCAGCTGCAGTTAAAAGATTAGCAACCAATTTAGCAGCAATAGAAACTCTAGGTTTATCTTTTCTGTCCTGACGTGCAAATCCAAAGTAAGGAATTACAGCAATAATGCGGCGAGCAGATGCTCTTTTGGCTGCATCTATCATCATGAGTAGCTCAAATAAATTTTCGGTAGGAGCAAATGTTGACTGTATAATAAATACATCGTTTCCTCTGATGTTTTGCTCAAACGATGGTTGAAATTCGCCATCCGAAAATTCTACTACTATTGATTTCCCAAGTTCTTTGCCATAGTTTTCGGCAATTTTTTCCGCTAAATAACGGGTTGCTCTTCCTGAAAAAATATTAACAAGATTTGACATGGTGTAGCGTTTTACTTTGGATGGCAAAATTAACTATTTTATTTGAAAAAATGAGTTTAAATCTATTAAAATAAATTTTTTAAGTTTTTTGTTGAAGTTTAACAAAAATGTATTAATTTTGCAGTCCTTTAAAAAGTTCTTATAAATGCCCAGATGGCGGAATTGGTAGACGCGTCGGTCTCAAAAACCGATGAGGTTACACTCGTGCCGGTTCGATCCCGGCTCCGGGTACTCTTTTTATAAAAACGAACCCTTGTAGCTAATAAGTTGCAAGGGTTTTTTTATTTACAAAACTCCTTCATATATTCATTAGCTTTTGTATAGCCTAATTCTCCTGCTTTTCTTAAATCTAAACATGCGCTATCTTTCTCGCCTAATTTAATTTTCGCAATTCCTCTGTTATAATAAGCCTTTGCATAATCTGGATTATTCTCTATAGCTTTTGTATAGTCAATCACAGCCCCTTTATAGTCTTCGAGTTTGAATTTAGCAACGCCCCTGTTGTAAAAAGCTTCAGGAAATTTAAGATCATTAAGCTCAATAGCTTTAGTAAATTCTGCTATTGCTCCACTATAGTCTTTAATATCATACTTTTCAACTCCTTTGTTGAAATAATCCTCTTCAATCTTTGGGTTGCGATCAATAGCAATAAAAGAATTAGAAATTATTCCTTTTTTGTCTTGAGGATTTAGCTTTTCAGCTTCATTATTATTCCCCTTTAATACTTGGCTATATCCCACAGAAGCAGTTATTAATATTGCCAATAAAAATAATAGTTTTTTCATAATTTATTGTTTTAAAGTGTTACACAAAGTTACATAAAAAAAAATCTAAAATTAATAATATTGTTGTTTTATTATCAGGGCAAACGCATCTAATTTTTTAAAACTTTTAAAATGTAGTCATTATCCCATC
>CAYTJB010000158.1:0-253 GCA_964437995.1 uncultured Bacteroides sp.
AGGAATTGGCTTTGAAAAGAAACTAAAAAATAATAGGCTTTCTTTACTATTTGAAATTTTATATACTAAAAATAGAGGACATTCATTGAGCAAAACAAGCGAAAAAATTACCTATTTTTTAGATGAAGAAGTAACGAAAACAATTGTAAATACTAAAAGTTTGGATATATTAAGACTGCCTATTATGGTAAAATATAGGTTGTTGAACAAACATTACATTTTGGGTGGTATATTTGCTTCTTATGTTATCAAT
>CAYTJB010000158.1:478-7167 GCA_964437995.1 uncultured Bacteroides sp.
TGGGATTAAAGATTTTTCTTATGGATTTACTTTGGGATACAGTTATAAGATAATAAAACAGCTTGATGTTGGAATTAGGATTAATTATAGTTTTGACGACATAACCAAAAACGCTTATTACATAAACAATCGTACTGATAATATAAATGAACTTCAAATAAATGTAATTTGGAAACTATATTAGCATAAAATCATTATTATGAAGACATATACAATTTTATTTTTTGTTTTATTGATGAGTGGAGTTTTATTTTTAGGTTCTTGCAAAAAAGAAAGCATAGAACCAAGTTTTGCAGATGAGCCTGTTCTATTTATTCGAGGAAACCTTGATGGTGATTCGATAAATTATACGGCAGGACTAAAATCGCAATTTGCGACTCCATTTATAGTAGATGAACAGGACACTCTTAGGTATTTTGTTTTTCAAATGAACGAGAAAAATAATCCTGTAAAACCGCTTTTTAAAATAATATTTTTTAATTATAAGATTCCTTTTACAGATGTAAGAAGCGATTTAGATAGTACCATTAAAATAGGAAGTTATAATTATTATGGACTGTTAGATCTTCCTCCTTTACCATTTTTCCCATTTACGGTTTTTGTAAATTATATTGATCAAAATGGAAGCAACTATAGTTCATCCGGTATTTATCAAATGAGTAGCTCTTTTTTAATCACAAAAATAGAAGAATATATTTCTAATGATAATAAAAAGTACAAAAAAGCATTTTTAAATTTTAATTGCCAACTTGTAAGAGACGATAATTTAGACACTCTAGAACTAAAAAATGGCAATGCTGTTATTGCCTTTGGATATGAATAATATCTCCTTACCCACTAAGTCTTTTCAGCCCAGCTTTAGCTTTGGTATGTAGGCTGTTTTTATACTCTTTTGGGTTCATGCTTAGGCATTGTTTATAATACATGCGTGCTTTAACTGAATCTTTGCGTGATTCATAAATAATACCTAATTGCAAGGCTGCATTGGTAGCAAAATAGTAAGGTTCATCACTTCCTTTTTTTATCACTCTTTCATAATAAGGTATTGCAGCTTCTTTTTTGTCCCATTCATGGTAAATGCGTGCCATACGGTACATAAATTCCAAAGAATCCTTGATAGTCCGTAGTTGTATGGTTTTATTATTTTCGTCTAAAATTGTCAATGCTTGCTGATAATATCCTCCATCACACAAAAGTCTTGCTTTAAGCAATTGAATAGCAGGTAATTCATTTTTATTTGCCTCGTACTCGGCTTGTTTATCAGTTTCGGAAAGCGAAGATCCGAGTAATTTTGCTTTTTTCATGTATTCGGCATACTTTGCAGCATCGTTGTTCAAGATGTAAAACCATGCAATGTGCTGATATGCAGATTTTATGTAATGTGTACCTTTATAATTTCGAGTATAATTCAAAAAATAAATAACAGCGTCTTTATCTAAACGATTTAATTTTACTTTGCCAGTTAGGTAATCTATAAAGCCGAAATAGGAAAACTCTTTGCTACGAGGAAAATTTTCGAGTGTTTGAATGGCATCATCATTTTTACCAAAAAATATTTCGTAACGAGCTTTAGCATAAAGTAATACCGAATTCTTTTTGAATTCTGCTAAAAATTCGGGATGGGTAAAATAATTTTTTAGAAATGCTGCTTTTTGTTTATCGCCTTGAAGGTTAATTTCAACAAATGTCAACAAAAACAGCGATTCTGATTTTAAGTAATCGTACGTTTTATCAACCAATGTTTTATCTGTTAATTGTTTTAACTCTGATATGCCTTGCTCAAAACTTCCATCAAAAGCTACTGTTTTTACTATCCCTTTGTAGTTATCGGGTACGGCATCTATCATGGCATGCATTAATCCTAATAATTTTAAATTGGGAGTAAAACTGGGGAATTTGGTTTGATTTTTTTCTATAAATTGATATGCTTTTTTAATTTCCATACCAGCTTTTATTCCATCTATCATATTACCAAGATCTTTTATAAAAATTAACCTTGCTACAGCCCACTGAAAATAAATATCTGCCAAGCAATAGTTGTAATAAGGCGAAGATTCATCATCGGTTTCAATATAATCAATCAACTTTGATCTTTTGTCCAATAAGCGGTCGAATGTGGTTTTGTCCTGACTTATTATTATGGTTATAAAGTCTTTATAATTTTCAAGATAATGAGGAATTTTATTAGATGGATTGACACGTTTTTCAATATCAATTAATTGTTGAGCTTCTGTAAGTTGCAAATTCATAATTAGTTGATGAATTTTACGGCAATTAACTGTAAAGTCGAAATATGCAAAACTTGTTTTGGCTATTATCAACAAAAATAGAAATATAAAAAGGTGTTTTTTGCTCATCATCAACTGGGTGCAAATCTGCTATTAGCGAAAGTCCTTTATTCTTGCATACATTTAGCGTATTCACTAATATCTGAGAGAGAACTTTGCTTGAATAATTTATTATCTCCAAATATATCTATTCCCACAATATCAACTCCGCTTTCTAACATTTTCAATTGTTCTAAACTTAGTTCAAAATAAAAGTCTAGTTCTGTCATTTGTGCGTATGCTTCTATTGTGTATTTTGGGTCAGGTATAACATCTGATGTAATTTCTACAATACCATTTTTTGTTTTAATTTTAAGTTTAATAGATTTTACTGAATTTTTATCTCGTAACGATCTTTCATAAAACTCAAAATTCCATCGAAAGCTTATACCTTTTCTTTCTAAATTTGTAATAGCAAAGAACTTAGATTCATTTGCAGATTTCATATCTCCATTAAGCCTAATGTTTTTTGATACAAGATGCTTTTCGGAAGTAAATGGATCCGATTCGTTTGTTTTGAATTTACATTGTGCGTTAACACTAAATGTTGTAATTAATAATGTCCCTAAAAGGAGTAGAATTTTTGATTTCATAAGATTTTAAATTAAATTATTGTGTAAAATATAAAAATTGTCTTATATAAAACTTCTGCTAAACTTTAAGCTACAAAACTACAATAATTTTCAGAATACATATTAACAAAAACAAAAAAGCTGTAAATATTTAATATTTACAGCTTTAAAAAATTTAACTATATAAATTTTAACGTTTTACAACTTCGTCAATAGCGTTATCTACTAAAATTCTTCCGCAATATTCGCAAACAATAATTTTCTTGTGCATACGAATATCTAATTGGCGTTGAGGTGGAATTTTATTAAAACAACCACCACAAGCATCTCTTTCAACCATAACTACAGCCAAGCCATTGCGAGCATTTTCGCGAATACGGTGGTAGCAGTTAACAATCTTTCTTCGATAAATTTTTGATTGTCCTTAGATTTTTGAATTAAATCGCTTTCTTCTTTTTCGGTTTCAGCAATAATATCGTCTAATTCAGCTTTTTTAATATCTAATTCAGCTTTACGGTCGGTTAATTTTGTTTGAGCAGTTTCTACTTCTATTCGTTTAGCTTCCAATGTAAATGTAAACTCTTTGATTCTTTTTTCGCTCAAAGTAATGTCAAGGTTCTGAAATTCAATTTCTTTGGTTAAAGAATCGTATTCGCGATTGTTTCTTACATTATTTTGTTGCTCTTCGTAACGTTTGATAAGCATTTGACAATCAGCAATTGCTGAATTCCTCTCATTTATAGATGTTTCGAGTACATTAATTTCTTGAACAAAATTATCAATACGGGTTTCCAAACCGGCTACTTCGTCTTCCAAATCTTGCACTTCTAAAGGAAGTTCGCCACGAATAATTCTGATTTTATCAACCTGAGAATCAACTTGTTGTAATGAATAAAGTGCAGTTAATTTGGTTTCAACACTAACATCGGCTTCTTTGGCGATAATGTCTTTGTAATTAGCCCCAACTGCTTCATTTTCTAAGATTGATGCGTTGTTGGTTTCGTTTTTTTCGCCTTTAGCTGTCTTTGCCATAATATATTGAGTTTACAAGTAATGAATTGGATTTGTATTTTTTTCTGAAATTAAAACTGCAAAATTAGGAAATTTTTTTGTAATAATTGAATATAATAATTCTTTTGTAAATTGCTCGCTTTCATAATGCCCAATATCAGCGATTATTATCTTATTTTCGGCTTCAAAAAAATCGTGGTATTTTACGTCGCCTGTAATAAAAATATCGGCACTGGCTGCTATTGCATCTTTAATTAAAAAACTTCCCGAACCACCACACAAAGCTACTTTTTTTATAGATTTTCCTTGCAAAGCTGTATATCTGATACAATTTGCAGTTGTTATTGTTTTTAGTTTTTTCAAAAAAGAAATTTCATCTTCTGCATCAATTTCGCCTATTATGCCGCTTCCCACTGTATTATTTTCATTCTCTAAAGCGTAAATATCGTAAGCAACTTCTTCGTAAGGATGAGTAGTAAAAAGAGCTTTTAAGATTTTGCTTTCGAGATAGCTTGGGAAAATAGTTTCAATCCTGATTTCATTTTCGGTGTGTAATTGATTGATTGTTCCTACAAAAGGATTAGCATTTTCGGAAGCTCTAAAACTTCCTTCAACTGTGGTATTGAAACTACAATTGTCGTAATTACCGATATGCCCTGCTCCTGCTTCAAACAGTGCATTTCGAACAGTATCAGCATGAGCAATAGGGCAAAATGTAACTAATTTACACCATATTGCACGCTTGGGTTGCAAAATACGACTGTTTTTTAAATGAAGTTTTTCTGCAAGTATTGTATTAACACCTTGTACAACATTATCTAAATTGGTGTGGGCAGCATAAATGGCAATATCATGTTTTATAGCTTTTATAACTATTCTTTCTGTTGCATTTTTATTATTTAATTTTTTTAAACCTTTAAAAATTAAAGGATGATGCGATATAATAAGCTGACATTTTTTGTCAATAGCTTCGTTTAATACATCTTCGGTAACATCTATGCAAATAATGGCTTTTTCGATTTCTTTATCATTGCTGCCAATAATAAGCCCTGAATTATCGTAATTTTCCTGATAAGACAAGGGTGCAATGCTTTCAATTAAATCGCAAATGTTTTTTAATAACATAATAGGTTGATTTTTTATTTGAGGCTGTAAAGTTATAAAATCAAAAGCTGATTTTGTAAAAAACAATGAGAATTACTCAAATTTTAAGAAGAACTTTTTGAAATACTTACTTTTTATGTAATTTCGCCATCTGTAAATAACAAATAATTACGAATCATTGTCTTTAAGGAAACAGAAGTTTTTGTACTAGAGGTGTTTTGTTGTTTTGTTGAGCATCTTTTTTGTCATGCTGAACGAAGTGAAGCATCTCATTAAATTAATTACTTTTATTTATTGAGATTCCTCGCTATCACTCGGAATGACAAAATGACCTTTATCGCAAAGCAAACATTATTTATGTTTTATTATAATTTTTTTACGAATTACGAGCTTCGGACTTCAATCTTTTAATAACTCTAAGTACTTTAGGCACTTTAAGTACTCAAGGCACTAAAAACAATACAAAATAATGGAAACTATTCTTTCTACTTTACATCAAAACTTGCTAAATACAGGCTATATTGAAATTATTGCTGTTTTTTTTGGCTTGCTGAGCGTTTGGTATGCTCGCAACGAAAACATTTTGGTTTTTCCAATAGGTTTGGTAAATGTAGGCTTGTATGTATATATTTTCCTAATTTCTAAATGTTATGCCAATATGGGCATAAATGCTTATTTTGTAATTATGAGTATTTATGGATGGTACAAATGGGCGAAAAAGGATAAAAACGAAAAGCATATTCCCATTACTAAATGCAATAAGAGGGAATACTTACTCAATAGTGGTTTATTTGTTGTTTCGCTTATTATTTTATATTTTGTACTCAAAACCCAAACCGACAGTAAAATCCCCATATTAGATTCAATTACTTCATCTTTTTATATTGTTGCCATGTGGTTACAAACCCGTAAAAAGTTAGAAAGCTGGATTTTTTGGATTATTGGTGATTTGCTTATAATCCCGTTACTGGTTTCTCAGGGTTTGCTTTTTTCAGGTTTTCAATATTTTATTTTCCTTATTATTGCAACATCCGGATATTTTGAATGGAGGAAGAAATTAATTAGGAATTAGGAATTACAAATTACGAATTACGAATTACCAATAACCAATCACTAATTACCAATGATAAAACGCATTGCCATTACAGGACCCGAATCTACAGGAAAAAGCCAGTTAGCTGAGGAGTTGGCTAAGCATTACCAAACGCTTTGGGTAGCTGAATATGCACGCGAATATCTTGAAAAAATAAACCGCCCTTACCATTACGATGATATTTTGCAAATAGCAAAAGAACAGTTAGATAGAGAAAATATAGCGGCTGAAAAAGCCAACAAAATTTTATTTTGTGATACCGACTTTACGGTAACTAAAATTTGGTGCGAATTTAAGTACAAACAATGCCACCAATGGATAAACGAGCAATTTTTGCATCACAAATACGATTTATATCTGCTCTGCAACACCGATTTACCTTGGGAATTTGACCCTCAACGCGAAAACCCTAACGAAAGAGAAGAACTTTTTCAAATATATCAAAAAACATTAATTGAAGCAGCTTTTCCTTTTGTTGTTATTAATGGAATAGGAGAGGAGCGGTTGGGAAATGCGATTGGATTTATTGCGAAAGTATTGTAAAATGTAATTTCTATGCAATTTTTATTACTTTTACACTCA
>CAYTJB010000159.1:0-7009 GCA_964437995.1 uncultured Bacteroides sp.
AGGTTGATTTAAAGTTGCAAAGGTAGGTTTTCTCTGTTTAAATTACAACCCAGAAATGATGATACTTAATAGCAAAAAAAAAGTCCCGTAAACTTCGGGACTTTTTTTATAAAGGAAAGTTTTATTTTACTTTTCCTGCTAAGTCGTTACCAGCTTTAAATTTCACTACTTTTTTAGCAGCAATTTTAATTTCTTTACCGGTTTGTGGGTTACGACCTTTTCTTGCAGCTCTTGCAGCTACTGAGAAAGATCCAAATCCAACTAATGCTACTCTATCACCTTTTTTCAAAGATTTTGTAGTTGCACTGATAAAAGCGTCTAATGCTTTTTTGATGTCAACTTTGGTCAATTTTGCCTCAGCTGCCATTGCGTCAATTAATTCTGCTTTGTTCATTTTTTAATGATTTAAATGATTATTAAATAATTTAACAGTACAAATATAAGCATATTATTACTAAAGTCAAGTGTTTTATGAAAAAAAATGCTAAAATGTTAATAAAATGGGCATTTTGTTAATAACTTTTTAAAAATAAGCCCCAAAATAAGCCATTTTAGAACTTTTCTTTGAAAAAATACCTATTTATAACGAATGAAATCAAGTTTGCAAAAAAAAATTGCTACAATTGGCTCGGCATAACTGGTTCTAAACAGTTTTGCTTTGCAAACCTATTAAGAACCAGTATATATAGCTTTACAATCGTTATTTATTGAATATCCTCTTAAAAATTCAACAATAGTCATTTTATTTTTGCCAGCAACTTGAATTTCAGTTAAATAAACATATCCATCTAAGCTTGATATTTTAAGAAACGTTTTATTATCAGTAAATACTTTGCCAACATTAGTATTGTGTTGAAATATTTCTGATTTTGCTTTAAAAATTTTAAGATAATATTCTGCATTTTCTGATATAAGTATTGTATTTGCTGCAGGAATTGGGCTTAAACCTCTAATTTTATTCACAATATCAACACTTTTGTTTTCCCAATTAATTTTACAATCGGGTTTTAGTATTTTAGGTGCTTTGTTTAGTTGATTTTGCTTAGCTATTATTTGCTTTTGGTCAATGGTTTTAACTTTATTTAAAAATATAGTTTCTACTGTTTTTATGAGTAATTGAGAGCCGATTACCTTCATTCTATCATACAATTCACCAAAAGATTCTTCTTCGTTAATAGTTATTTTTTCGGAAAAAATAATTTTTCCTTCGTCAATTTTTTCGTTTAGAAAAAAAGTAGTAACACCCGTTTCTTTTTCCCCGTTCATTATAGCCCAATTGATGGGTGCTGCTCCACGATAATCGGGTAGGAGAGAAGCATGCAAATTAAATGTTCCCATTGGAGGCATTTGCCATACTATTGTTGGAAGTTTTCTAAATGCCACAACAATAAATAAATCAGCATTTAAGGCACGTAAACTTTGTAAAAATTCTTCATCCGAAAGATTTTCGGGTTGAAGTATATTCAAATTATGCTCTAAAGCATATATTTTTAAAGGCGAAGCGGTAATTTTTTTTCCTCTTCCTGTTGGTTTATCAGGAGTGGTTACAACAGCTTTAATATTGAAATGATTGTTAACCAAAGCATCTAATGAAGCAACTGCAAATTCAGGCGTTCCGAAAAAAATTATAGATTGTTGGAATTTCATGCGTATTGATGATTAATAGTTTTCTTCCATGTCTTGTTGCAATGCTATCATTTTAATAGCTGTAATGGCAGCTTCGGTGCCTTTATTGCCATGTTTTCCGCCTGAACGATCTTGTGCCTGTTCAATCGTATTTGTGGTTAAAACGCCAAAAATAACAGGTGCGTTATAATCTGTATTTAATTTTATAATACCTTCTGCAACAGCACTGCAAATAAAATCGAAGTGGCGTGTTTCGCCTTGTATTACGCATCCTAAGCACAAAACAGCATCAGCATCGGTGTTTTCTAATAATAATTGTGCACCTAAAGTAAGCTCAAAACTACCTGGTACATGTTTAACAATTATATTTTCAAGCTTTGCGCCATTTTCAACCAAGGTGTCAATAGCTCCTTTGCAAAGAGATTCAGTAATTTGCTCGTTCCATTCCGAAACTACAATACCAAAAATCATATCTTTGGCATTAGGAATAATCTGTGCATCGTAAAAGGATAAATTTTTAAGATTTGTTGCCATACTATTTATAGTTTATAAAGTTAAAAAAGTTAAAAAGTTTATAAAGTATTTGAAAAGCATTTATTTTGTTATTAAAAACAATGGGCAACCTGCTTTTTGTATGCAAATTGCCCATTATTTATATTAATTACTGTAAATTATTGATTTAGCATACCTTTTGCTTTTGCAATATATTTGTCAATTTCTCTACTTTCTTGAGATTTGAAAAATTCTTTTTTAATTCTTTCGTAGGTTTTTAAAGCATTGCTCCAATCGCCTTTTTCTTCATATACAAAACCTGCTTTCATCAAGCTTTGTGGTGAAGTAAAATTATTAATATTTTGATCAGCAGCTTTTAAATAATATTCTAAAGCTTTATCTAAGTTGTTCATTTCCATATAAGCATCGCCAATAGACGAAGTAGCTATCGAGCCAACAATCTGGTCATCAACATCATAATCTTCTAAGTAGCTAATAGCTTCTTCAAATTTACCTTTTTTTAGATAAATAATACCTGTGTAATATTTTGCAAGGTTAGATGCTTTTGTGATTCCATAATTATCAATAACATCAAGAAATCCAATGTGTTCTCCATCTCCATTTAAAGCTAAATCGAGTGAATCGAGTTCAAAATATTTTTCTGCATAAAACATTTCGGCATGTGCTTTGGCTTCTTGTGGTTTAATATAAAATTGTTTAATACCAAAATAACCGAGAATTATAGCTAATATAGCTACAAAAACAATGATAATTATTTTTTGATTTTTTTCGATAAATTGTTCAGTTCTGCCCAATGCTTCTTCTACTGCAATGATTTTTCCTTCGGTACCGTCTTGTTTTTTTGCCATTTTTTATTAAATTTAGGGTGCAAAATTATAAAAAAAATTAGAATACGTAACAATATTTTTATTCAATGATTTTTATGAGTGAAAGTTTTATATATAAAACGCTGATATTTAATTAATAAACAATATTTCTGTTTACAAAAAGCGTATAAAAAAAATAACAACATAAAATAATGTATAAACTTTTTAAAATCAGTTTTTTATTTGAAATACTTTTTATAATTTTGCACTCCAATTTTTAGATAGTGTTTATTTTATATTAATGTATTCATAATCTACAAATTGAACAGACAATTAACTTATTTTATTAACCAGATAGTTCACGACTATCACAAAAAAAACAAAATGACAGAAGAATTAAATGTCAATCCAGAAGCTGAAAACAGCGAAGAAATCACAAATCAAGTAGAAGAACAAGTTGTTGAAGTAACTAATGATGCAGAAGTTATTGTAGCAGAAACTGCAGCAATAGAAGAAGTTAAAGAAGTAGTTGCAGAAGAACCAATTGCACAAGTTCCTACAAAACCTATTTATGTTAAAGAAGTAATTTCTCTCGAAGATTTCGATTGGAATGCTATCGGCAAAAAACAATTAAACTATTCTTCCGATGAAAGAAAAAAAATGGAAGAAGTTTACGACAAAACATTTAGTCAAATAGTTGAACAAGAAGTTGTTGATGGCATTGTTGTTGCTAAAAACAATCGTGAAGTTGTTGTTAATATTGGTTTCAAATCAGATGGTGTTATCCCTGTTTCTGAAGTTAGATACAATGCTAACTTAAAAATTGGCGATACTATTGAAGTATATGTTGAAAGTCAAGAAGACGTAAATGGTCAATTAATTCTTTCACATAAAAAAGCAAGATTGTTAAAATCTTGGGATAGAGTTAATAAAGCTTTTGAAACACAAGAAATCATTACAGGTTATGTTAAATGCAGAACTAAAGGTGGTTTAATTGTTGATGTATTTGGCATCGAAGCTTTCTTACCAGGTTCACAAATTGATGTGAAACCAATTAGAGATTATGATATTTTTGTTGAAAAAAATATGGAATTCAAGGTTGTAAAAATTAACCATGAATACAAAAACGTAGTTGTTTCTCATAAAGCGTTGATTGAAGACGAAATAGAACAACAAAAAGCTGAAATTATTGCTAAACTCGAAAAAGGACAAGTACTTGAAGGTACTGTTAAAAATATCACTTCTTATGGTGTATTTATTGACTTAGGTGGTGTTGATGGGTTGGTACATATTACCGATTTATCATGGGGAAGAATTAATCACCCAGAAGAAATAGTTACGTTGGATGAAAAAATCAACGTTGTTATTCTTGATTTTGATGAAAACAAAAAACGTATTGCATTAGGTTTAAAACAATTAACTCCTCATCCATGGGATGCATTAGATGCTAAACTTGCAGTTGGCGACAAAATTAAAGGAAAAGTTGTTGTTATAGCCGATTACGGTGCATTTATGGAAATAGTTCCTGGTGTTGAAGGTTTAATCCATGTTTCAGAAATGTCATGGTCGCAACATTTAAGAACTGCACACGATTTCTTAAAAATAGGTGATGAAGTAGAAGCAGTTATCTTAACACTTGATCGCGAAGAAAGGAAAATGTCGTTAGGTGTAAAACAATTAATACCAGATCCTTGGACAAATATTGCAACTAAATATCCATTAAAGTCACAACATAAAGCTATTGTTCGCAACTTTACTAATTTTGGTATTTTTGTGGAATTAGAAGAAGGTGTTGATGGATTAATCCATATTTCTGATCTTTCATGGTCTAAAAAAATTAAACATCCTGCTGAATTTACCAAAATTGGCGATGCAATTGAAGTAATTGTATTGGAAGTAGATAGCGAAAACAGACGTTTAAGTTTAGGGCATAAACAATTAGAAGAAAACCCATGGGAAATCTTCGAAACTGTTTTCACAGTTGATTCTATACACAAAGGAACCATTGTAAGTTCTTCAGATAAAGGTGCTATCATTGCTTTACCTTATGGTGTTGAAGGATTTGCTCCTAATCGTCATTTAGTAAAAGAAGATGGAAGTACTGCAAAAACTGACGAAACAATTGATTTTAAGGTACTTGAATTTTCAAAAGACAGCAAAAAAATTATTGTTTCTCATAGCAAAATCAACCAAGATGTAGCTCACGAAGAAAAAGCAAAAGCTGAAACTGATACCAAACGTAAAGATAGAGAACAGAAAAAAAGCGTTAAACAAAATAACGATAATATTGAAAGATCTACCTTAGGCGATATCGAAGCTTTATCTAATCTTAAATCGGTTATGCAAAAATCTGAAATGCAAAAATTAGATGCTATGACTAAAAAAGAAGAAGATAAAAAAGAAAAAGCTAAGAAAACTAAAGAAGTTGCTCCTAAAAAAGAAACTGCTAAAGCAAAAGAAACCGCTCCAAAGGCAGAAGCAGCTCCAGAAGCAACTATCGAATAAAAAATTGCTTATATCTATTAAAAAATCCCAGCTAAACTGGGATTTTTTTTTCTCATATCTTCTTTGCTTGATGCTAATACAGATGCTCTATCGGCATTATGCCAAATTCTAACAAACTAATTTATAATAAGTAATGGTATAAAAGATTAAATTATAGATACGAAGACACACACAAAAAATTAAACTAAAATCAAAAATACAATAAAAAATAACAATTGATTCTTAATGTAGCTTAGTGATCTTTGTGCCTTAGTGGTTTTTACCTTTTGTAAGAGAGATACTCTTATTTCATTATTAACCACAATATCTTTAAAAATAAACTTTAAAATAAACGCTAAATTATGCAAAAAGGGAAACTCTATCTTATTCCATCTACAATAGGCGAAACACCTGTAGATGTGGTAATACCAGCCTATAATCGTGAAGTTATCAATCAAATAAAAATTTACATTGTAGAAGAAATTCGCACTGCCCGAAGATTTTTAAAAAAAGCTGGATTGATAAAATCTATTGATGAGCTTACATTTTTTGTGTTGAACGAACATTCTAAACCCGAAGAAATAGACAATTATTTAGATGCTATTCATAAAGGCGAAAATATTGGACTGTTGTCCGAAGCAGGTGTGCCTTGCATTGCCGACCCTGGTGCTGACATTGTTAGCATCGCACAACAAAATGGTATAGAAGTAGTTCCGTTGGTTGGACCTTCTTCTATTTTGCTGGCATTGATGGCTTCGGGTTTCAACGGACAACAATTTACTTTTTTGGGTTATTTGCCTGTGGATAAAAATTTAAGGATAACTAAGATTAAAGAAATAGAAAGGAATGTTTTTCAAAAAAACGAAACGCAAATTTTTATCGAAACACCTTATCGAAACAATCAATTGATTGAATCGCTTTTACAAACCTGCCGAAGCGAAACATTGTTGTGCATTGCCACAGATATAACATTAAGCACCGCTTTTATTAAAACAAAAACGATAGCTGCTTGGAAAAAATCAGTTCCCGATTTTCATAAAAAAACAACGGTTTTTTTGTTGTATAAATAATTTCAGTTGTTTAGGTTTGTAAGTAAGGAATATTTTATAATTTTGAGGAATTAGAAATAAAATTGGAATTAAAATTAAGGTAGTAAAATGACCAAAGAAACAGCCATAAAATTATTTGAGTCAAAACAAGTTCGTTCAGTTTGGGATTCTGACGAAGAAAAATGGTGCTTTTCAATTGTAGATACTATTGAAGTGATTTAAAATCAAAGCTTAAAAAAGAAGGTAGCGAACTGTACGAAAACATTACAGGCGAAAAATTTGAAAGAGCCGATGTTACAAATGTTTTAAAAAGAGTAGAATCAAATATTAACAGCTGTTTAAAGTCGCTTTAATACCTTGCTTATTAAAAAATTACTAATCATTTTTTACCACATTACCAAAAGAAGGCATTTTTAAAAAATCTATTTGTAAGGATAATAAGATTTGGAACGAGATAAGGTATGTGAAGGTGGTTTAACGTCAGTTCGTCTAAAAACCTCCGTTTATTTTTAAATTTTCATCAAAAATAAG
>CAYTJB010000160.1:0-6955 GCA_964437995.1 uncultured Bacteroides sp.
TCGCCATAGTTGAGACCTCCAATTTCGTAATTGCCATTTGCATCAGAAGTTACTTGTTGTTCTCCAACACGTACGATTACTTCTGATATTGCTTTTCCTGTAACTGGATCGGTAACAGTGCCGGTAATTTTACCCTGCTGTGCCATCAACCCAGCTCCTAACGAAAGGAAGAGCAATAATGATGTGATTTGTTTCATTTTTGTATAAATATTTAGTGAATATTAATTTCTTCGTAATTAAAAACTTTGCAAAGTAAATAAATATTTTAACTGAAATTACTATTTTGTAAACGCTTGCTATTTATTTAACAATTGAATTTATGCAAATCATTAAATATTAAATAGTTGATTTTTTTGTTTTTATTTAAAAAGAATAATATTAGAACAAAAATTATTTAACAAAAAATTAACGTATTAAAAGGGAAAGAGAACAAATGCCTACACCAAATGAAATTAGGTTTGTAAAAAAACTTTGCTGCAATTGGCTCGTTATAAATGTTTCTAACCAATTTTGCTTTGCAAACCTGTTAAGAACCAGTATATATTTTTATTATTTATTTGTATGCAAAGATTATCCATGATATATTTCTCTTTGTATTAATAGTATTAGAACTTGGATAGTTTTGTATTGCTTACATAAGCCACCGCTGTTTTTATGCTTGTTTTGTAGCGTAAATTATTTGAGATCAATCCCCCATCTTCGTAGCAAAACGCAGTAATATAATAACTTACAAAAAAAATATAGTACGATTAATTACAAAAAAACATATAGTTCAGCGATATTATCTATTTTTTAAATTTTTTGCGTAACATGAGTTAATTATTAAAAACTATGGGTTTTTAATTTATAGTGGGTTTATTTTTTAAAAATAAAATAAACAGCTAATATTAAAAAAATAAAGCCGACAAAATGGTTGAAATTAAAAGTTTCGGTTTTAAAAAACAGTAACGAAAACACCAAAAAAACTATTAATGTAATTACTTCTTGTATAACTTTTAGTTGTAATAACGTAAATGGTCCACCATTTCCGTTGTATCCAATGCGATTAGCAGGAATCATAAAAAAGTATTCAAACAAGGCAATTCCCCAGCTAATAAGGATTATGCTTATTAATCCTAAATTACCTAAGAATTTCATTTCCTTAAACTTAAGATGTCCATACCATGCAAATGTCATAAATGTATTTGATAGAATTAATAAAAGTATCGTATAAAATGCTTTCATCTGTTTATATTATGTTTGTTTATTGATATTCAGTTATTTGAATTTTTTTTGGTGCAAATGTAAAAAAAAGAGCCGAGATAAATATCTCGGCTCCAAACTAAACAATTTATTATGAAAAAAATTAGTCTGCGGTTTTATCCGCATTCTCTTCTGTAGCAGGAGTTTCATCAATTACTTCTTCGGTAACTGGAGTTTCTTCAACTACGTCTTCAATAATTGGAGCTGCCTCAACTGTTTCTTCAACAACTGGAACTTCTTCAATTACTTCTTCGGTAGCAGTTTCTACTTCTTCTGCTTTGGCTTCTGCTTTTTGAGCAGCAGCTATGGCTTTCGCTTTTTTATCTGCAATTGCAGCAGCTTTTGCTTCATTTAATTTAGCTTCAGCTTCTAAGCGTTTTTTTATATCATCTTTAGATGCTAACTTTTCGGCTGTTTTTGCGTTGGAAATTTTAGCTTCTTTTGCTGCAACCCATTCGTTAAACTTAACATCAGCTTGTTCTTGGGTTAAAGCTCCTTTGGCAATACCTTTCAAAAGATGATTTTTGTACAAAACACCTTTATAAGATATAATAGCTCTCACTGTATCACTGGGTTGAGCTCCATTGTTTAACCATTTAATCGCTTTATCAATATTTAAAACAATTTCTGCTGGTTTGGTAATAGGGTTGTAAGTACCAATTTTCTCAATGAATTTTCCATCTCGAGGTGCACGACCATCCGCAATTACAATATGATAAAAAGGATTCCCTTTTTTACCATGTCTTTGTAATCTCATTCTTACTGGCATAAACTTTTGTTTATTAGATTGTTAAACTATTTCTATAAAATTCAGGGTGCAAAATTAGTATTTTTTAGTGAAACTGCAAACTTTTTATTTAAAATATTTTTGTTTTTCTGCATTATGCTTTTTGCAAAGTTATACCAATTGCATTTAATATTTTATTACTTTTACATAATTATTTCAAAAATCATTATAACGATGAACAATTTATACATAAAATCGTTTCAGAAAATATTTCTTTGCATTGCTATTTTATTGTCAATCAGCACATTTGGGCAGGATTTACCAAAATCTCTTACGCCTCAAGAGAAACTGCTTATGCAGGAGTATTATTTTAACAATAATATCAAGGGATATTCCTATCCTCCTTCATCAAAAGTTAGGTCAGCAGCCGAGTGGGAAGAGATAGATGCGTTAATAATAACATGGACAAGCTATACATCTGTGCTTCGTGAAATTGTACGTGCTGCCGTGAACGAATGTAAAGTGTATATAGTATGTTCCGATTCCAATACTGTAAAATCATATTTAACATCGGGAAGCATAGGTTTGACAAATGTTAGATATGTGATAGCACCCTACAACAGCGTTTGGGTAAGAGATTACAGTGCCAATAATGTTTACACCAATGATGTGGATTCACTTTTATTAGTTGATTGGACATACAATCGTCCTCGCCCTAAAGATGATACGTTGGCAAGAACTATATCAAAATATACGGGCTTACCTTTGTACGAAATGAATCAAACGCCCAATAAATTAGTTGCCACAGGAGGAAATTTTATGAGCGACGGTTTAGGTACAGCATTTTCTTCAAAATTAATATTGAACGAAAACGCAACAAATGGCGGTTATAATCAAAACCTTACCGAAGCTCAAATAGATACATTGGCTAAAAAATATTTAGGAATCAATCGTTATATCATGTTCGACAATTTGCCTTATGATGGTATTCATCATATTGATATGCATACTAAGTTATTAGATGAAGAAACAATATTAGTAGGGCAATACCCAGCAGGGACAGCTGATGGACCTCAGATTGAGGCAAATTTGCAATATTTGCTTGCCAATTACAATTCTGTATTTGGAACACCATACAGAGTGGTAAGAATGCCAATGCCACCCGAATCAGGCACAAGCAATTATCCTCCCAATTCCGATTACTTAACTTTTACCAATGGTGTTTTTGTAAATAAGACTTTTATTTATCCTACTTATTATACTCAATATGATACCATTGCGCAACGAATATACGAAGAAAACTTACCCGGGTATAACGTTGTAGGTATCAATTGTAATTCTACTATTCCGGCAAGTGGAGCAATACACTGCATTACGCATTGCATTGCCTCAAAAGACCCCTTATTGATTGTACACCAACCAGTTAACGATACAATTAATATGATGCTTCCTCCTTTTTTAGATATTGTGGCTTATATAAAGCATCGTTCTGGCATTCAGAATGCTAAATTACATTATTCAATACAAGGCATGAATTCTGATTCTATTGATATGCTACCAATTTCTGGACAACTGGATTATTACAAAGCAAGTATTCCATTGCTGATGCCAACAAAAACAATCTCATTTACTTATGAGTATTACATCGCAGCAAAAGCAAATTCAGGGAAAACACAAGTTAGACCGATTACGGCTCCTAATGGTCATTGGACATTTAAATATAATGTACCAGATGGCATAGATGAAATTACCAAAAATAATATTGGCATAAAACTTGGCGATATTTACCCAAATCCCGCTTCTGCTATTACTTGCATTCCCATAGAAACTACAAAGGAAGTTGTGGCAACAATTGAATTATTTGATATGGTTGGTCGAAAAGTAGAAACAATTTATGAAGGCAAAATTCTTTCAGGCAATAAAAATTTCTTTATTAATGCAGCTACTTTAAGCAAAGGTGTTTATTTTGTGAAGCTGAGTACCAAAGAATATTCTGTTTCTCAGAAATTGGTTGTGAAGTAATTATTAGTTGGAAGTCCGAAGACGGAAGACGGAAGTTAGCGAAGTCGAAGTGTTGTATTGTGATTACTTTTCACTTTAACCTTTAACCTTTAACCTTGTTATTTCAGTTCCCAACCTTCAACATCCATTTCTCTACCGTTGATAATATTGAGGTAGTTTTGGTAGCGGGTTTCGCTGATTGTTCCTTGTTCTACCGCTTTTTTTATGGCACATTTGGGTTCATGCTCATGCGTACAATTATCAAACTGGCACTGATTTGCCAGCAACTTCATTTCAGGAAAAAAGTAAGTAACCTCTTCTTTGGTAAAATCAACCATTCCAAACTCTTTAATGCCGGGTGTATCTATTATAAAACCACCAAACGGTAGCCGAAACATTTCGGCAAAAGTAGTAGTATGTTTTCCTTTTTGATGAGCACCCGAAATATCTCCTGTTTTTAAACTAAACTCAGGAACTATTTTGTTTATTAATGCCGATTTACCCACACCCGAATGCCCCGAAAATAAATTAATTTTATCCTTCAATAACGTTTTTACTTTTTCAATATTATCGCCCCTTAAAGCGGAAACTTCTATACATAAGTAGCCTGCATTTTCATAAATTGTTTTTACGCAATGATGATATTTCATAATTTCATCATCATAAATATCAATTTTGTTGAACAATAATATGGTTGGAATATGGTAAGCCTCAGCGGTTACCAAAAATCTATCAATAAAACCTGTGGATGTACGTGGCGAAGCTACCGTTACTACTAAAAGAGCTTGGTCAATATTGGCAGCCAGCAAGTGCTTTTGTTTGGAAAGATTGGTCGATTTACGGATAATACAATTGTGCCTGTCTTTTATTTCGCTAATAACACCAATATTTTCGTTATCCATCATTTGAAAAACCACATGATCGCCCACAGCACAAGGATTGGTAGTTTTCATTCCTTTGATTCTGAAATTCCCTTTAATTTTACAATCGGTAATAACATTAGCCGAATGTAACACGGTAAACCAACTACCTGTGGATTTTATAACAATGCCTTCCAAATTTATTATTTTTTTACAAATTTAGATTATTTTTTTGTATTTCGCACAAAAGAATAACGACCTTCTTATAACAAAAAGAGGAACTTTGAGTTCCTCTTTTTGTTAGTTATTCTTGTGGTTGTTGCATACTTGGCGGCGCAGAGCTTATATACAATTGATAAAACTGATCAAAGGTTTTTGTAACATCAGCACTTAGTTGTTTTTGATTTTCCCTATCAGCAATTTCTTTAATCCTGTTTAAAGCACCTAAATTCTCACGTTTCTCATAATCAAGTGTACGAGCTTTGCTACCTGTAAAACGGAAATAGTACGTTAGCTCATTTTTATTGATTTCGATTAAACGTGTAAGTATTTTGGTTGCTTTTGCTTGTTGAGAGGCTTTATAATAAGCTTCAGCCAATGGTATTACAAATCTATTGCTATATGGAGCTTTGCTCTCTGGAATTATTTCAAAACAACGGTCTAATACTTTGATAGCAGCATCTTTTTTTCCTTCATCTACTAAAGCATTCGCCAAACGTGCAAAAACATTGCGAAAACTCATAATCATACGCATATTCGTTTCGTCTAAATATACGTTGGGGTCGGTCATATTACCCCATTTGAATTTATTCATCAAATTATCGTACATAATAGCTGTGTTTACACTACCTTGCTGCCCATCGGTATTATGTGCATTCATTGGAACTAAACGAAATGCCATACCTTCGAGTTGAAAATAATTTTCCAACCCAATATATGCCTCACCGCCTGAGGTAATGGCAAAATAAATTGGGCGTTTCCAATCAAAATTTGCTAATAAATCCAATTGTAATAATTGTGCTTTTTGAACGCCATATCCACTCATTGTCCAATTAACAGCGTCTAAAATAGAATCTTTTAAAGATGCAGCAACTACTCCATTTTTAATAACCTCATCTTTATTTACAGGAATACTAAATTTGTCAGTAGGAAAAAAACTCATCATTTTCTGGTTCGATATCATTCGCATATTGTTATCATCAGCAATAAAATTAATAGCTTCTTTTATATTAACATAAACACCTTGTGTATTGGCAGATTTATCAAATAAAACAAAATCGCGACGTCCTTGAATATATTGCTCTTTGGTAAGCGAAAAAGGTACGGGTTCTGAGTTGTATGCTTTTCGCTTTGCTTGATCGATATACCAATCCATATTTAAAAGACTTAAGTTAACAACCCTAACATCAGTGCGAATACCTTCTACTTCTTGGGCATACCAAAGCGGAAAAGTCTCATTATCACCAATAGTAAATAATATTGCATTGGGGGCACAAGAGTTAAGGTAGTTTTCGGCAAAATGCAAAGCTGTATATCTATTAGAACGATCGTGGTCGTCCCAGCCTTCTTTTGCCATAATAGTAGGGACTAACAAAGTACAAGCAATTGTGGCTATTAATGCTGCTTTTTTTGGTTCAATCTTTTTGCTTAAATAATCAAAAATAGCATACACACCCAAGCCTATCCATATCGCAAAAGCGTAAAATGAAGCTGCAAAAGCATAATCTCTTTCGCGAGGTTGATAAGCATATTGGTTTAAGTATATTACAATAGCAATACCTGTAAGAAAAAACAACAATACAACCACCCATCCACTTTGTTTATCTTTATTCATCTGAAAAAATAAGCCTATCAATCCTAAAATAAGTGGCAACATGTAGAACTTGTTTGTTCCTTTGTTTTTAAGATTTTCGGGTATATTATCCTGTGGTCCTACCATCCAGTTATCAATCAAAGGAATGCCGCTTATCCAATTTCCGTTTAAGAGATCACTCCTACCTTGTAAATCGTTTTGTCTGCCAGCAAAATTCCACATAAAATAGCGGAAATACATATAATAGAGCTGATAAGTGAAGAAATAGCGTAAGTTTTCCAGGAATGTAGGTTTAATAAGCGTTTCGGGCTC
>CAYTJB010000161.1:0-6936 GCA_964437995.1 uncultured Bacteroides sp.
ATAGACAAATAAAGAGATGTAGCAATTTTTAGCATTACTTTTGTCTATTACGCCGGTTTTTATATAAAAAAGTCGGCAACCATACAGCTACCGACTTTAAAAATGATTTATTTATTAATTACTTAATAAATAACGAAGTATCATTTGATGCTTACATTATTCTTTAAGCAGTCTGATTACCGTAGATTTATTATTTATCTCTACTTTCAGAAAATAAATACCGGCAGGTTCTTCAATACTTAGATTGAGTAATTGGCTATGATTAAATGTTTTCTTGCTGAGGATTTTACCATAAATATCAATCAGTGTAACAAATATTTCGTCATATTCTGTTCCAAGGTCAATTGAGAAATTGCCATTGGTAGGGTTTGGATATAGGCTAAGTACAGGTTTTCCCTCATTCTCATCAATTCCGATACATATTTCGAAAGTAATTATTACTGTATCTGTTGCTTTACAACCATATTGGTCTTGAACAACAACCCAAACATTTGCACTTCCTATGCCTGTCCCTGTAGAGTCTATTGTTACAGTTTGAGTACTACTACCAGTTGACCAGTTATATACCGAAAAAGCTCCGGCATCTAAACCAATGCTTGTATTAGCACAAATTATTGTATCAGTACCTAAATTAACTACAGGTGTATGAACATCCAGTAATAATGAGTTTTGTCCTCCATGTTTGCTCACGTCTTCTACATAAAGGTTAACTCTTCCCTTGCTTTCTGTTGTTCCCATTTCAATCCATACATCATGCATTTGCTCATTTAGTAAGTTAAACTGCATTCCTGATCTATGAATATAGGCAGTAGCACCAAGAATATCCATAGTAGAATCACTACAATAAGATGTAATAGTCCCTCCTTTACCATATACACCAATATAATCTCCTTTATTTACATAAATATCACAAGGAATTACACCACCTTGTGACATTCCTTTCCAATATCCCAAAGAAGTAAAGTTATTTGTAGTATTTGAATATTGTGGGGGTAATGATTCATTGAAACGAAGTATTTCTATGCACTGATCACCTGCTACATCATTCGGAATCATGAGACCTTTAATCATAAAATCTTTTGGAGCAACAAAACAATATCCTCGTACATTGCCAGAAAAAGTACTTGTTTGTACTCCAACTTTAGCAACTGCATTATTCCGTACAGTGTAATACATAGTCCCATTCCACACTCTGGATGAAGTTACACTAAAAGTGTTTGTTCCTCCATATAAGCCAGTTAAAACCATGTTACTGTCAATATATACATCATTTGTTCCTGCTATTATATCCGTATAATTCATGTTAGATTCAGAGCATATATAAACACCATATAATGAATCAGCCGGAATTAACAATCTATTATTCAATACCACTTTTGTTGGATTACCGGTTCCTGCTGAAATTACCTGAACAGAATCAAGCATTGCCCATCCGACATTACTGGTATTATTTCCAACACAAGTTCTGTTTCTGTAATATACCTTCACCCAGCCATTCGCAACAATATTTACATTAAGGCTATCGATGATAATATCATTTTTGGCATAAACATCCACCATATTTCCATGGTGGCTATTATTATTGGCAAAAGTGGTTGTAATTTGTTTTGAGTCAATCTGCTCTTCTGCAACCTCATAATAAATTCTTCCACTCCATACACGTGGGCTATTTGTTACATTAAAGTAAGCTCCACCAACACCAAGATTAAGCGTCATGTGGTTATTTGTTACTGTTTGATTTGAACCGTTTCCAGCAGCATAATCAACACCTGATTCATAGCATAAATACAGACCGTATGTTTCGCCTTTAGGAATTGTTAGGTTTTTACTTAACTCAACCCAACAAAGTCCCGCTGATGGATTTTTATTAAAACTGACAGAATCATGCAATAGCCATCCGACATTACTGGTATTATGTCCTACATAAGTACCTTTACGATAATATATTTTCATATTAGAGGTACCTGGAGTTTCGTTTGTATTGATATCAAATCCATAGATACTTAAATCTTTTGTTGCTGTTATATCAAACATATTGCCACTCCAAGCAGCGACAATTCCAACATTTGGAACAATTGCTGATTGAATATACGGATGTTTATAATTAACAGTTGAATCAGCATTTATCGGACCAAAACTAAAGTTTGTTCCTGAAACATTAAACTCTGATGAATCAACGCAAACAGGCTGTGCAAATACTACATTAGCGGTGTCGTTCTTACAAATATCATTTCCTGTATATTGGGGTTTGTTGTAATCAACTATACCTACATAGATAGCATCCCACCATGCCTCATGTGATGTGCCAGAATTACCAATAGAAATCGAATTGACTCCCGGTACATTTCCCCTAAAATCCATATCTTTACGCCTTAATGTATCATTAATCCAGATGTCGTAAGTAAAGCTTGTGTAATTAATGTTTTTTACCTCAACTTTTATCCATTTATTATTTGCCACACTACATACTGCATAAGCTCCAGATGCTCCCGTAACAACAAAATTTCCTCCTGTTACCATGCTATAAAATACAGCATTTGCCGAGGCAGTACCTTGGCTAAAATAGGTTGTTCCTCCTTCTCCTGAAGTAACTCTTAAATAATACATTATCTCATTAACAGGCTGACTGCTAGCGAATGTTCGTTGTACGCTATTACCAGCTACACCTATTATGTGTAGTGATTTACTTCCCACTATTGATTGGGTTGCAGTTGCTTCTACTGTTCCACTGGAAGAAGCATTCCATTTATTTAAGCCATATTCAAAGCTCTCAGTAAATGGAAGGTTTTGCGCATTAAGTGAAAATACACTTAGCACCATAATGCCTAATAGTAAAATTTTTTTTTTCATAATCTTTTAATTTTATTAATTATTTGTTTTTATTGTAACTTACAAAGATAATATTTTTTTTATCCAAAATTAACTTTTTTTTCACAAAAATTTAACTTTCAACTTTCACTTTTTTGTAAACCAAAAAGTCGGTATGCATACACCGACTTTCAAAATATATACAATTTAGTATTTGGTTTTTTTGTTTTAAGATAAAAGAACCAAAAATTCAATGTCGGAGTTACTTCGAGCTTGTTTTGTTGAAAGATAGCTATAAAGATAATTAAAATAAATGTAAAATACTTATTCAGATATTTATAATATTTTCTATTTATTAAACTCTATTTTAAAACGTTACTAAAACAGATTAATTATTCTGTTTGTCCATTTTTATTTCTTTGATCCCAATTCAGGATTACAGATACCGTATTGGTATAATAGAATAAAATTTACATACTTAAATATTGTTTTTTTTCCTACTTTTGTGCATTAAATAATGTTCTATTAAATAGATTTTAAATCTACCTTAAATTATTAGTAATGAGTGAAGATTTTTTTCAGGGTTATAAAGGTGCAGCCTTAGATGTACTTAAAAAATACAATGTTCGTGTTTGGGGACAAGCCAATGTAAATACGACAAGAGGTATTTTTCAAGGAACTATTTTGCCACGTTCCGAAAACGATGACGATCAACATATTGTTATGAAAATTATTACTGGTTATAATATTGGTGTTGATATTGCTAATATTACCGAAATGGTTGAAACCGGTTATAAAAAAGCCAATTACAAAATTCCTGAAAAGGAATTTCCTTATACTGAAGGTTTCCCAAAAGTAAAATTAATAGGCACAGGCGGAACTATTGCATCACGGCTTGATTATCGTACAGGTGCTGTAATTCCTGCTTTTTCGCCAGGGGAGTTATATGGAGCTGTTCCTGAATTAGCAGATATTTGCAATTTAACTACCGAAAAAGTTTTTGCAGTATTTAGCGAAAACATGGGACCCGAACAATATAAAAAGCTGGCAATTGCCATTGGCAAAGAAATAGAAAATGGTATCGACGGTATTATTATTGGTCATGGTACTGATACACTTAGTCATACTGCCGCAGCCTTGACTTTTATGGTTCAAAACTCACCAGTACCAATTGTTTTAGTAGGTTCTCAACGTTCTTCCGACCGTCCCAGTTCCGATGCTGCACTCAATCTGATGCACGCAGCCACAGCAGCAGGTCATGGAGATATTGCCGAAGTTATGGTTTGTATGTTTGGGCCTACTTCGGATGAATACGGTTTATTGCATCGCGGAACACGTGTACGTAAAATGCACTCTTCGTATCGTTCTACATTTAGAACTATTGGCGATGTGCCATTAGCAAGCGTTACCCGCAAAGGTGTTGTCCCGATAAAACCTGAATATAATCATCGTCGCAAAGACCGCAATGTTACCATTCTTCCTTATTTTGAAGAAAAAGTTGCTATCATTTATTATTATCCAAACATGCAGCCAGATATGATTGATTCGTTGGTTGAAAATGGATACAAAGGAATTATTATTGCAGGTACAGGCTTAGGACATGTTAACAAACCATTATATCCTGCTATCGAAAGAGCTACTGCAAAAGGTGTTCACATGTTTATGTGTGTACAAACCTTGTGGGGCTACGCACACATGTTTGTTTACGATACAGGTAGAGATTTAATGGCAAAAGGCGTAATTCCAGGTATGAATATGCTGCCCGAAACGGCGTATATAAAATTAGGCTGGGTACTTGGGCAAACTACAGATCCTGAAAAAGTACGCGAAATGATGCTTACACCGATAAATGATGAAATCACTCCACGCGAACCATACAATGGCTATCTTATTTATCAAGGTGGTGTAAAAGAAGTAGAAGAGTTTATTAAAAAGGTTCATAAATAAGATTTTTACCATAAAGTCACTAAGGAAGTTATAAGTAGTGCTTGTAAAAAAACGTTACAATTTATACCGAATGAAATCAGGTTTGCAAAAAAACTTTGCTGCAATTAGCTCGGTATAACTGTTTCTAAACAATTTTGCTTTGCAAACCTTTTAAGAACCAGTATATATCTTTTGCTGATATATCATTTCGATTAATGGCGAGGAATCTCAATTAATAAAATAAACCCACTATAGATTTTTAATCCATAGTTTTGTATTAACGAAATTGATAATAAAAAGTCCAAGTAATAATCTTTATTATCAGCAAATTGCATTAGTATTAGAAAAATGATATAATCTTTTCAAATTTATTATTTACAGTTTTATAAAAAAATGTAAATTTGTCATAACGAAAACAACACAAAAATCATGATAAAATACAAACGAATTTTACTAAAACTCAGTGGCGAATCGCTGATGGGAAGCCAACAATACGGCATTGATCCGTTGATGCTTGAGAAATACGCTAAAGATATTGAAGCAGTTGTTGAAGATAATGTTCAAATAGCTATTGTAATTGGTGGTGGTAATATTTATCGTGGGTTGCAAGGTGCAGCCAAAGGCATGGATCGTGTACAAGGCGACTATATGGGTATGTTGGCAACGGTTATCAACAGCATGGCTTTGCAAGGCGAACTCAAAAAAAATAAAGTTAAAACAACCTTGTTATCAGGCATTAGCATAGAATCGATATGTAAAGCCATGAGTCGTTCTAAGGCTATCGAAAATCTTGAAAAAGGAAATGTAGTAATTATTAGTGGTGGAACAGGTAATCCGTTTTTTACTACTGATACAGCTGCAGCATTAAGAGCCGTTGAAATTCAGGCAGATGTCTTATTGAAAGGCACCCGTGTTGATGGTGTTTACACTGCTGATCCTGAAAAAGATTCTAATGCCGTTCGCTACGAAACCATTACTTTTGACGAAGTATATGATAAAAGTTTGAATATTATGGATTTAACAGCTTTTACATTGTGCAAAGAAAATAAACTTCCTATTATTGTTTTTGATATGAATAAAGAAGGAAATCTTAAAAAAGTGGTAAATGGCGAAAAAATAGGAACTTTGGTTAGCGAATAATATTTTTTTATAATTTTGTATCAACGTTTTTTAAACCATTAAAATATGAATGAAGAATCTCAATTTTGTTTAGACGAAGCCAAAGAAGGCATGGAACATGCACTGCTTCATCTTGATCGCGAATTTCATAAAATAAGAGCAGGGAAAGCCAATCCGCAAATGCTTGAAGGTGTTAAAGTTGACTATTACGGAACAATGACAGATATTGATAAAGTTGCGAACATCAACACTCCCGACCCACGTCAAATTGCAGTTCAGCCATGGGAAAAAACGATGCTTGCTCCGATAGAAAAAGCCATTATGAATGCCAACTTGGGATTTAATCCGCAAAATAATGGCGAAATTATTCGTATTCTTGTGCCACCTTTAACCGAAGAAAGGCGTAAAGAATTGGTAAAAAGAGCCAAAGCCGAAGCCGAAAATGGCAAAGTTAGCATCCGAAATATCAGACGTGCAGCTATGGATACTGCCAAAAAACTTGAAAAAGATGGACTTCCCGAAGACGAAATCAAAGTATTAGAAAAAGAAATTCAGGATATGACCAATCTTTATATTGATAAAGTGGATAAACATTTTGTGATTAAAGAAAAGGATATTATGACTGTTTAGTTCGTAAAGTTCGTAAAGTTTATAAAGTTAGAAAGTTAAGCTTTGCTTAGTCCCGAGAGGAACGATTTGGGATTTGTAAAGTTTGTAAAGGAGAATAGACGGTAGTTATTAAATAATAATGGGAACAAATGGATAAAAATAAAATGTAAATTTTACCTTTTACTACTTTTGTGAACTGCTATAATTTAGCTTTCGTGAAGTTTATAAACCTTACATTAACTGAGTTAGAGAAAAAACATTGCGTTTGCATGTGTGGTATTCTGCTATTGAAGGGTTTATTGTTGGTATTTTAGCGTTGAATGAATTTGTAAAGAAATACAAAGAAAATTCTTTTAAAAAATAAAAATCCCCCTAAAATTAGGAGGATTTTTTTATTGGTTTTTTCACGCCGATTTTTCACTTATCGCTTACTACTTTTCACTTTATGAACTTTACAAATCCCGAATCGTTCCT
>CAYTJB010000162.1:0-5313 GCA_964437995.1 uncultured Bacteroides sp.
GTTAAAATTGAGGTTCTCTTAGCGACCCCAACCCCAGCCCTTCCCCTAAGAGGGGAAGGGAGGTTCTCCGAATTTTCTTTTTTTTGTTAATTCAAAGCAAAAAAATAATAATAAAGCGATGCTCTAATTCCTCCCCTTTTAGGGGAGGTTAGGAGGGGGTTGTATGCAAGTTGTTAAAATCTACCCAATATACTCTTTAATTTCTTTTAAAACCCTCGAAATATTACTTAAAACCATTTCATTATCAAATCTAATTACCGTTAATCCAAGTTTCTGAATTTCATAAGTTCTATTTTCGTCTCTTTCTTGTTGTATTTCTTCCTGATGTATATTGCCATCTACTTCAATTACTAATTTTAAAGCATGGCAGTAAAAATCTACTATAAACTTGCCTATTGGATGCTGTCGGCGAAATCTCAATCCTTCAATTTGTTTCTTTCGCAAATGATTCCATAACTTTTCTTCTGCTTTGGTCATGGTTTTTCTTAGCATACGTGCTCGTTTTATTATTTCTTCCGATGCACCAAAATAAAAATTTTCTTTTTTACCAAGTAATACCATAAAACGAAAATAAACAATTATTAAAAGCAATGATGGTTTTGAATAAGCGATAAAAGCTTTTTTTGTTAAACTTCAAAAAAAACAGAAATATAATAACTACTCTCATTCCCATAAAGCGATTTTAAATGCCATTCCTATATCTCAGCTAACTTAAACGTATCCTTTACTCTTACGCCTTTATCTGTGTTTTGTAAGGTGCAGCATTCGTTGTACAAATCGTGTTCAAAAAAAAGAATGTAGTTGTTTTTAATGGCTTCTTTAAAAAAACATTCTTTTTCTTCTAATGTTACCAAAGGGCGTATATCGTAACTCATAATATAAGGCATAGGAATATGAGCTACAGATGCTAACAAATCAGCAGTATAAACAATAGTTTTTCCGTTATAATTGATAAACGGAATTACTTGAGCTTCGGTATGTCCGTAATAAAACTTTAGTTTGATATTGGGAAATAATTCTCCTTCTTGGTCTAATAAATTCAAGCGACCACTTTCTTGTATGGGCAAAATATTTTCTTTCAAATAAGAAGCTGCCTCACGACGATTAGGATGTATTGCCCAATACCACTGCTTACGACTTGTATGATAGTAAGCATTGGGAAATGTAAGTTCGAAGCCTGTTTTATCAGCATTATATTTTACAGCACCTCCACAATGGTCGAAATGCAAATGAGTAAGTATTACATCGGTAATATCTTTGGGTTTAAAACCATGTTTTGCCAACGATTTTATTAAATTTTCGTTCCCATTCAAATGATAATAACTCAGAAATTTTTCGTCTTGCTTTTCGCCTATACCTGTGTCAATTAACACTTTTCTGTTTCCATCAACAACCAGCAATGAACGTATTGAACAATTGCAGAGATTATTTTCGTCTGCCGGATATAATTTTTGCCAAAGTGCCTTTGGAACTACCCCAAATACAGCACCTCCATCAAATTTGGCATTGCCTGTTTCTATCGAATAAAGTTGCATTAATTTCTATCGTTTATTGAATTCAATTGTTTAAAACCAATTAATTTGTCGTACAATTCGCCATTTTGCCGATAATACACAAAAATAAAATAATCATTTTCGGCATCGGCATGATTGCCTTCTACAAAAGTATCATCTATTTCTTTATTAGGACGTTGCAAAACATACTGATAATTATAATAACCTTGTTTTACAAAAACAGTGGCTTCGTAAGCACGTCTTTTAAAACTATAAGTCATTTTAGAATTTTCATCTAATTTCCAGTTGTTAAAAGCACCATAAACATAGATGTTCCCTTCAACAGTAGGAATTTCGTAAGGTAATGTAAAGTGTACATAAGTATAATCGGCTTCTATTTCGCTATCTTTAGTATTATCAGCTTTTATAACTCTTTTCCCGTTAATATCTTCTTCGGTTTTATATACTTTAAAACGACGTGCCAAGTCGTTGTGCAAATACACTTGATGTGCTTTATCCTCAAATTCAATACGATAAATTCGTTCTGAATTGTATTTCAAACTTTTTATGTCGAAATTTCTAAATTCGTTACAGCCATTAAAAGTATTTTCTTCGTCGTAATCATAATCCAATTCATTGCCTTTTACCAAGCGAGGTTTGAGGTTACAAATCGCATTGTCGGGACGCATGTTTTGATAAATTTTTACAAATAAATTTCGCGAAGGATTGTTAATGATGTAGTTATTTGTAACAATGCTAAAATCAACTTCTTGTTTAAATCTTTTATCGTTTAATAAAGTGGCATCTTTTATTTTCCCGTTGATATTAATTTTTTGTTCCAACACCATAAAACGCTTTATAATCAATGGTTTATTTGCATCATCTATATAAACTTTTAGGATATAATTGCCTGATTTTGTAATTTTCATGGTTTCTTTTGGGAAAACCAAATTATAATGTGTATAATTTGGTATCGTATTGAAAGACATTTTGTAATCTCCGATATAATCTTCGGTAAAGCCATCAATGTATTGCGATTGTTGCAAAGGCGAAGCTTGCCAATTGGCATCGCATTGCAAAATAGTATATTTGTATCTTTTAACATCGCCATCTAAATCGTCAAACGAAAAACTAATAGTTTCGTTGGTATTTAAACTGATAATGGGCAACGACATTTCCCAACCGCTTTTGTGAATTAATACTGTTTGCAAATTATCATTCCATACACTATCGGGTATTGCTGGTATTACTATTTTTATATCAACTTTTTTAACTTCAGTAATTAATGAGTCGGCTTGTGCTTTTCCGATAGAATCTGTTTTTTGCACTATTGCATTATCTTGTGTTTGCTCAATAATTTTGGGCGAACACGAAACGAGATAAATAGCTAAAATTATTAATATTTTATTTAATGAGATTTTTTGCATCATATAATGATTTTTAATGTTTTTTTTTAGCGATTATTGTACTAAATTTTCGCAAAAGCAGAATAGCTATTTGCAAAGATACGTATAAAGATACTGAAATAGGACAGAACGTCCCTAAATTATTTGAATCTGCCGATGATAGAACTATTTTTTAAAATCTTTCTTTTTGTAAAATTTCCTTTTGTTATTTATGACTGGCTCTTTTTCTTCCCATTTCGGTGTAGCACCAATTTCGCCGGGAACTTCAATTTTTGGAATAATGGCTTTTATTAATTCTTCAATCTTTCGCAGTTTATACTTTTCCTTTGGAATAACCAGCGTAATGGCTTCGCCTTTGGCATTCACTCTTGCTGTTCTTCCTACACGGTGAACGTAATCGTCGGCATCGTGCGGTACATCGTAATTAATTACCATGTTAATTTCTTTTACATCATTACCACGGCTCATTACATCGGTAGCTACTAAAATACGTATTTGTTTCGACCTAAAGGCACTTAATACTTCTTCCCGTTTGTCCTGCTCTAAATTAGAAGAAATTCCATGAGAAGGAAAGCCATGTTTATTAAGCGATCTAACAATATCTGTTATCTTGCTTTTTGCAGAAGTAAAAATAAGGATGCTATCGTATTGTTTGCGTTCCTGCAAAATATGATTTATTAATTTAATTTTCTGTTCCTCAAATACCAAATATGCCTTTTGGTCAACACCTTCGGCAGGTTTCGACATGGATAAAGATATTTCAACCGGATTGTGTAAGGCTTTTTTAGCCAAATAACGAATACTATTGGGCATAGTAGCACTAAACATCAAGGTTTGTCGTTTTGCCGGCAAATGGGAAATAATGGCAAAAATATCATCAATAAATCCCATATCTAACATTTTATCGGCTTCGTCCAACACCAAATGCTTAATATGCTTGAAGTTTCCGTATCCCATGTTCAAATGCGACAATAGTTTGCCCGGAGTTGCCACAATAATATCAGTGCCGTTTTTTAAGGCTTCTTTTTGTGCTTCCCAATCTTTTCCATCGCCACCACCATATATTGCAACCGAACCGGCAGAAACAAAATAGGAAAATCCTTGTATTTGTTGGTCGATTTGTATTGCCAATTCTCTGGTTGGTACAATTATAAGGGTATCTATGGTATGGTCGGTTTTACCGATTAGCTTATTCAAAATAGGTAACACAAATGCTGCTGTTTTGCCTGTACCTGTTTGGGCACATGCAATTAAATCTCTGTTTTCGAGAATAATCGGTATTACTTGTTCCTGAATAGGCGTAGCCGTTTCAAAGCCTAAGTAGGATATGCCTTCTAATAGTTGTATATTGAGCTTGAGTTCTGTAAAATTCATATTCTGCAAAGGTAGGTAATTTTTAATTTATCTATCTTGTCCTAAAATAGGTTTACAAGTTAATAATTATACCGAATGAAATCAGATTTGCAAAAAAAAGGCTGTCAAAAAAATTTAAACTACCTTTTTTAATAGCTGATTAAAAAAAATAAAACAAACCTTGCAAACTAATTGATTTGCAAGGCTTTTGTTTTGTTTGTTGTGGAGCGTATGGGAGTCTTCACTAACGCTGAAACTAAATCATATCAGTCTATTCGATGTTGGATATTTTTTCTATAGTGTATATTTTGTCTGCTTTTTTCTACTACTTTTCAACTTTTTTATAACATGATTATATTAATTTCTCCTCTTCATTAATTCACTAAAATAATGACGCAAAACTTAGTTGTTATAGAGTTTGGCTACAATATAAAATCAGTATAATTTGAGTATAAAATTACTATAATTTTTTTATAAAAGAATATTATCCATTTTTAAGGTTTTATTATGATGATACTTTATGAAAAGTTTGTACTATTGTGCTTAAAGAAGAACAAGTTTGTGAAAAATCAAGCCTAAATAATTTTAAAATCACTTTTTGTTTTTTAATTGCTCCATTATTTCGCTTGGGGTATATTGTTTATATAAAGTTATTGTGTTTTCGGGATTATTTTGGAATAATAATTGAATTTTATTAACAATAGGGAGTATTTCTTTTTTAAAAGGCAAACATTCATATTCCATTAAAAATATGTTTAATGTATCTATTCCAAATTTATCGGTACGAATTATAATGCTATCTGAAGGAAAATAAACAATAGAATCCCCTGCTGGTAAATAAAACAACAATTTATCTTTATATCCAATAATAACTTCACTTTTATCAACATCTTTTTTTATACGGGAATAGGTTTCAATTAATTCAAATGAGGTTTTTTCGTTTTGATCGAAGATATTATATTGTTGTTGCATGTTTTCCCTAATCAGATATGCCATTATTACAACTATTATTACTATTGCCATCGCAATAGTAACTTCTGATAAAGTAAATGCTTTAATTT
>CAYTJB010000162.1:5323-5657 GCA_964437995.1 uncultured Bacteroides sp.
TTGTGTTTATTCATTATTGTTCAATTTGTTTTGAGCTTTTAAATCTGGCAAATAAATAAACCTTTGTTGTTTTTCAATTGTATCATTATCTTCGTTTAAAGCGAAAAACTGTAGTAATATTAAATCGGGATTTAATTCGGAAGGGGTTGTTTTTTTTATCAATATGCAATTATCGTAATCAATAATTTCGTCAAAAAATCTCTTTTCATGGATTGTTTTGTTTTTAAACTCTGAGAGTTTCAGGTGAATTAAGGTTTCTTTTTCCGAAATAGTTTCTTTAAAAAGAGATACCATTAAAGAAAAAGCAATACTAAAGCTTGTTAATAAAATTACC
>CAYTJB010000162.1:5819-6868 GCA_964437995.1 uncultured Bacteroides sp.
GATACTTTTTATTTTAACCATTTCAATACGTTTTTTTGTTTTCCTTTATCAGAAATATTAAATTCAGGTAAAAGTTTTGGCATTTGTCTTTTACTTATTTTTCCATCAATTAACAAACTTTCGTTAACACCCGAGCTTAAATCGGTTAATTGTTTACAAAAAAGACTACCAATTATCAATCCTTTGTGGAAAACAGCTCCGGTACAATAAACATGACCTGTAATTTCTACGCCATCATTAATGCAAATAACAGGAAGTACAAATTGTTTTTGCAATACTTTTTTATTTTGAATAGCTATTACTAATCCTTCTATTTGGGCACTATCTTTTATTTTAATTACAGGATTTATTTCTGAATTAGGGAGCTGATTAAGATAAATAGCAGATGGATAGTTTAATTTAACCCCAATTCCTATTGTAATCGTGTCGCAGGAAATTATTTGTAAATTCCCTTCAAAGTGATCTTCAATAATTACTTTTGGAGCAGAAACAATGCAATTATCGGTAAATGCACTTTTTTTAATAGTTATTGATTTTGCAGATTGAACAATGCAATTCCCTATAATTGTATCGTTCGTAAGTACTATTTCATTGGTAGAATGAAATATAAGCGTAGGGGCATAGAATGTTCTTGTTTGACGAATAAAATGATCGGTATTAAGTTGGATATATTCCTTTTTGTATAGGGTTGTACAATTATTAATGTTAATATCTGAGTATCTTTGAGCTATTTCGGGAAGTGGTTGCCCTGTAATATCTACGTTTCCATAAACAAGACTGTCTCTTGCATAAGATTTACCTCCAATATAAGCTCTATCTATTCCTTTTTGGGAGATAAAAATATCGCCTTCTAATAAAGCATCTCCTCCAATTTTCAATGAATATGGACAAGGTTCTAACAAAAGAGCTGTAGAAGTTGGTTTTTGACAAGTTCCAACTATAGCTGTTTTTCGCAGGGTGTCTTTGTTTACAACAAAAGAAGAAGTTAATATATCAAATACTCCAAAAGAAGTATGATTAAGTAAAACAGGACGAGAATCATCTTCAAA
>CAYTJB010000163.1:0-6827 GCA_964437995.1 uncultured Bacteroides sp.
TGGATTTTTGAAAGTGGTAGATAAAAACTTAGGACGAATCTCGCTAATGAAAGATAAATCCTGTGCTTTTTCTTTTATGTCGTGGAAAAGCTATTTGTTAGTAATAGTAATGATGAGCATGGGAATTACATTGCGACACTCCGAGTTTCCCAAAGAATACCTTTCTGTAATTTATATTGGCATTGGCGGTGCTTTATTTTTATCGAGTTTTAGGTATTTTTGGAATTTTTATGGATTAATACGAAAAAAATAGACTATACCGTCTGAATAATAAGCCTTTATTCCTTTTTATCGCAAAACCTTTGATAGTTTAAAGTAGCGTCCGCATCACCTTTGTCCATAGCAGTTTTAAAATCAACACATGCAGCATCTTTTTTCCCAAGACTAAGATTATTTAATCCTCTCAAGTTTAATAAATTTGGGATAAATTCATCTCCCTTTTTAATGGCTTTTTCAATATCAAGAATGCTCAGGGTGTAATTACGCATATTATAATAGCAAACAGCTCTTTGTTGGTAGGATTCTGCTATTTCTGGTTTTTTATTTATAAAATCAGTAAGTAATTTAATTGCTTCTGTATATTGTTGTGCATTTAGCGTTGCCATAGCTTGATTATAAAGTGAATCATAAGGAATAAACTTTAAAAAACGTTTCATTACATAATGTTGCTTAGCGATAGTGGTATCATTAGGTAAATATTTAATTGCCGAATCGAGCAAAATTACAGCCTGTGTTTTTTGCCCACATTGCCAATACGTATTCGATGCAAACATCCATGCTTGAACAGAATTTTTTATTTGCTTTGCAATATCAGAAGTTATTTGCATGGCTTCATCACGCAAACCCGCATTTAGTAACATTATACTTACGTTTCGGTTTGTGTTAAAATCTAAAGGTTTAAGCAAACGTGCTTTTTGACCCCATATAATTGCACTATCCAGCATTCCGATTTGTGAGTAAGCTACCGACAAATAAAATTCTCGGCGGCTATCATAAGGGCTCGAATTGTCCATCATCAATAAATCTATTGCTTCGCGATTTTTATTCTCGTGAACAAGATAATAAGCTATATTTGAAACTATGGGTTCGTTTATACAACTTATGTTTGGAATTGAAGGAAACCCTTCGGATATATAAGATGCTGATTTTGTATAGGTATTATTGGTTTTATCTTCAAGATAATAGCGTTGATAACGAGATGATTTAACATTTAACATAAGAACATAAGCTGTAGCACAAAGTAATATAATTAAAAAGTATGCAACCCATTTATTTTGAAAATATTTCTTCAAATTTTTTAGAACAGGATTTAACAAATCCTGTTTTTGATTAACCATATCTACAACATAATAAGCCGCTGCTGAAGCAATATATATAGCAAATAATATTTGTATCTCAGGTCTGTCGGCTGGAAAGTTAAAAAACGCATCAACACTGTATGCAACAATACCTAAAGCCGGTAAAAATAAAAACTTCAAATTACTATCATCTGTTTCAGCTTTTCTGCAAGTTCTTATAAAACCATAAATAATCAAAAAAAAGATTGAAAGGTAAGCTAATCCACCAAAAATTCCTGTTTCGGCAGTAATCTCTATAAAATCGTTGTGATTTTTATTCATTAAGAAAAAATCTTGAGATTCTTTGTTTTCATATTTTAAAACAGCTAATCTCCAGTTACCTGTCCCCACTCCTATTATAGGATGTTCGCGAATAAGTAAATAAGATCTTTGCCAAGCAGTAAGTCGTAATTGTGCAGAAAGTTCTTTAGCGTCTATTGTTGACAATTTAGAAGTTATATCAGCACTCCAAATATCTTTTTTTGTAGGATAAATATATCGTTGTGTAATAAAGAAAATTAGTATAGAAATTATTAATAATCCAGCAAAATGGGCAAGTATAGCAAATACTTCTTTTTTCTTTATTTTGGCATATCTTAAAATTGCATACAAAACAAGGGCAAATAAAAGCACACCCAAACCTAAATAAAACGCCCTTGTACTCAAAAACAAAGTGGCAAGAATTGCAAAAAAAACTGCCAAATACCCTATGCGTTTTTGCCATCCATTGCTAAAATACATCAGCCATATTGCAATTGGTAACTTAACAAACAAAGCAGAGGCAAAAATATTTTTATTTGAATATAAAGATTTTATCTCCTTTACCGACGATAATTTCCCAATAATATACTCTGCAATATTATAAAAAACCGTAAAACAATCAATAAGCAATAAAATAACGAGTGCCAAAGCAACATGTTTTAAATAATTTTTATTGCTGTTAAAAATTACATAAAGTACATAAGTAGCAGTAAATACAGTAAATATTTTTGAAATATTTACCACAGACTCAGCAAGATTGATAGCACTAAAAAAAGAAAGCAACGAAATTATCAAAAACAGCAAATATACGATACCTATAAATCCTTTAAAAAAACTCCATTGTAATTCTGCACGCTTCTTATAATCAGAATCAGTAAAAAACACCAACAGCGATATTAAATTAAGTATAGCTATAGCCAAAAATTTAGGTGCGTTAGAATCGAGAGTATAAAAATTTGGTATTAACACACTTACAAAAACATAAGCCATTAGTAAAATATAATAAGAAGGCTTTAATTCTTGTTTTGGCGGTTTTATAGAAGAAGCTGGTTTAACAAAAGTATTTTTTTTCATTCAAAATATATCTTTTCGTGTTTAATTTATAAAAACTAATTCTACAATTTTTTCTAACCAAAGTGCATCTACCTCATCAAAAGTGTTCAATTGTTTGCTGTCTACATCCAAAACACCTATTATTTTTCCTGTTTTATCACGTAAAGGAACTACTATTTCGGATTTTGAGCGGGAATCGCAGGCAATATGTCCTGGAAACTTCTCAACATCAGCAACTACAATGGTTTTATTACTATTAATGCTTGCCCAACAAACGCCTGTGTCTTTTTTTAATTCCATACAGGCAATAGAACCTTGGTAAGTTCTAACAATCAGCTTATTGTTACGCAAACAGTAAAACCCTGTCCAAAAAAAGTTTTCCATTTTATGGTGCAATATTGCAACTACAGAACACATTTGGGCTTCTAAATCTTCGCTTTTGAGCAATAATTGCTGTAATTGCTCAAAGATTCTTTGGTATCTTTTTGATTTTTCCAATCAATTGGTTTTATTGGTTGTTATAATCTTTTTAATTCAACCGTAAAATGTCGCATAATAGGTGCTTCATACACAATATCAAATCCCTTGGTAATTTCGCTTCTGCGATCATACACATTTTTTAATGCTACGGCAATTACATCAATATGATTATTGGTATATACACGGCGAGGAATTGCCAAACGCAACAATTCTAATTCGGGATAGCGATTTTTGCGGGTAACAGGATCGCGATCGGCTAATAAAGTGCCTATTTCAACGCCACGTATGCCCGCCTCCAGATATAACTCAACACCTAATGTTTGTGCAACATATTCTTCCTTAGGAAGATTAGGAAGTATCTTTTTTGCATCTACAAAAATAGCATGTCCGCCAACTGGTTTTTGAAATGGAATACCAAATTCTTCTAATCTTGCACCTAAATATTCTACTTGCTTGATGCGTGTTTCGAGGTAATCAAACTCTGTACCTTCATCTAATCCTTGTGCCAAAGCATTCATATCACGCCCCGACATACCGCCATAGGTGATGTAGCCTTCAAACATAATATTGAAAACACTTGCCTGACGGAACAACTCTGCATCACGCATGGCAATAAAACCACCCATGTTCACAATAGCATCTTTTTTGCTACTCATTGTCATCGCATCGGCGTATGAAAACATCTCTTTTACAATTTCTTTAATGGTTTTACTTTCATATCCTTTTTCGCGTATTTTGATGAAATAAGCATTTTCGGCAAATCGAGCTGAATCATAAATTAACATTTTACCATATTTATCAGCCATTTTTCTTATAGCTCTCAGGTTTTCCATAGAAACAGGTTGACCACCCGAAGAGTTGCAAGTAACTGTAACAATGATAAATGGAATTTTTTCTGAAGGTGTTGATTTTAGGACGTTTTCTAATTTTTTGAGATCAATATTTCCTTTAAAAGGATGAAGGATTTCTGTATCAAAAGCTTCATCAATGGTGCAATCTACAGCTTTTGCCTTACGAAATTCGATATGACCTTTGGTAGTATCGAAATGAGAATTACCTGGAATAACATCTCCTTCTTTTACTAATACCGAAAACAAAACATTTTCGGCAGCTCTTCCTTGATGTGTAGGCAAAAAATGTTCAAATCCGAGTATATTTTGAATGGCACTTTTCATTAAAAAATAGGAAGAAGCACCCGCATAACTTTCGTCGCCCAACATCATTTGACTCCACTGGCGATCGCTCATAGCACCTGTTCCAGAATCGGTAAGTAAATCAATATATACTTGTTCGCTTTTTAAATTGAATAAATTATATTTCGCTTCTTTAATCCAGCGTTCTCTTTCTTCTCTTGTGCTTCTTTTGATGGGTTCAACCATCTTTATTTTATATGATTCTGCAAATGGTAAGTTCATTTTGTATAGTTTTTTGATTGTAAATTGATTGAATTTATTTGTATAAAAGATAAAATGGAAAGAATTTACAGAACAAAATTATCTCTGTCCTTAATATTTAGTAGGAATTTCTTTTTTGATTGACCAATTAAGTAAACACAATTCATAAAAAACTGTTAATATTGACAAAATTAAATAATTTTTGAATACAAAATACCTTCTTTGATAAAAATCAACTATTTTCGCAATAAAAACAACACGTTGGAAAATGAAAAAATTATTATTTATTTTATTGATATTCATCTCATTAAACGGATTTGCTCAATTTGAAAAATATTTTGAAAACAAAAGTTTGCGAATAGATTATTTCCATTCGGGCAACTACGAACATGAGTATTATCGCCCCGATGAGTTAATTGAAAAAAAGATATGGGCTGGTTCAAAAATAAATTTAGTTGATACTTTTAATTATGGGAAATTCAGAATTATGGTATACGATACTCTTTCGGGAAATTTAATATATTCGAGAGCATATTCATCTCTTTTTGCCGAATGGCGTACAACTTCGGAAGGTAAAGGTAGTTGTGGAAACTTTTCTGAAACGATGTTGATTCCTTATCCAAAAAAAGTAATTAATATTGTTTTTCAAAGTCGCGATTCGTTGAATAAATGGCAGAATATAGCATCTCAACTTATTGATCCTAAAAAAGATTTTATTTTGAAACCTAAGAAAAATTCAAATAAAATAATTCCACTTCATTATTCGGGAGATATAACTCAAAAAATAGATGTTGCAATTATTGCCGATGGTTATGCCAAAGCCGATACAGCAAAAATGAAAAAAGATTTTGAAAACTTTAAAAACGCTATTCTAAAATCAAAACCTTTCGATACAAATATTGATAAAATAAATATTTGGGGTGTTGCTACTATATCAGCACAATCGGGTATTACAAATCCTAATGATTCGTTTTTTGTGAAAACAGCAGTAGGTTCGAGTTTCAATTCGTTAAATTCTGATCGTTATTTGATGACTTTGGAAAATAAAACTTTGCACGACCAACTTGCCAATGTAGCTTATGACCAAATTATTATTATGTGTAACACCGAAAAATATGGTGGTGGCGGTATCTATAATTTTTATTGTACTGCTGCAGCAAGCAATTCTCTTGCCAATTACTTAGTAGAACATGAATTTGGGCATGCCTTTGCCGGTTTGGGCGATGAATATTATACCTCTTCAGTAACAGTAGAAGATTTTTATCCCTTAACTATTGAGCCTTGGGAACCTAATATTACTACATTGGTAAATTTTGAAACCAAGTGGAAAAACATGTTGGATAAGAACACGGCTATTCCAACACCGGCAACTGATGAAAACAATAATAAAATAGGCATTTACGAAGGTGGTGGCTATATGAGCAAAGGTGTTTATCGTCCTTTTATGGATTGCACCATGAAATCCATTCGTTACAATGCACTTTGTCCAGTTTGTGTGCGTGCAACACAATGGATGATAGATTTTTATGCAAAATAATACCCTGCTCTTAAGTAATATAAAACTCGTTAAAATCTAATCGTTTTTTTTATCTGCAAAACCACACTTTTTGTCTAAGAAAAAAAGCCTTATTCCTTCCTTTTACTCATTATTTCAAATTTAATACTCAAAGCTTCGCCTTTTTGGTCAACTAAGGTAAGATGGTGTATGCCAGCTTCGGGAGCAATGGCTTTTTAGTCGAATTGTAGGTGGTAGAGCCTATAAATTTATAGCCTAATTTTTTTTAATTTCCACATAAAATAAAAAATGATTGATTTTTTTTGTACTTTTGTTTAAATAAAAAATATGTGATGAGTACGTTAGAACTTAGAAATAAATTAGTCGAAAAAATATTCCTGATAGATGACAAATCTTTTTTGGAAGCTTTAAAAACAATTATTGAAACCAAAATAGCTTCTAGCACTTATGAATTATCCGATTTTCAAAAAGAACGAATTCGATTAGGGAAAGAACAGCTAAAAAACAATCAGACTATCTCTAATGAAGTTGTACAAAGCAAAATTGACCAATGGCTCACTACAAAATAAATTGGACCATTGAAGCTGAATTGGATTTAATGGAGATTCTTGACTTTTATATTCAGAGAAACGGAACAGCTTTATATAGCCGAAAGCTTTATTCAAGAATTAAAAAAACGATTTCAACACTCTCGAAGAATCCAAATATTGGATTAAAAACAGAATATGAATCAGTGAGAGCTTTGGTAACGGGAGATTATCAAATTATTTATGAAATTACTCAAGG
>CAYTJB010000164.1:0-3296 GCA_964437995.1 uncultured Bacteroides sp.
TGAATCATGAACATTCGTAAGTGGTTTCATCAACATTTTTGCCGTCATGATACAGTTGCCATTGTTCGTTGGCATGTCGATGTTCTGACTTCCGAAAACAAGCACAAGGTTGCATGGATCGATACTCTTGGAGTGGCCAATCTTCTCCGTTGCGAGAAGTGCGGCAAATGGTTGACACCTGCTCGACATGAGCATCTTCACGGCGAACGTGAACAATAAAGAGTTTGAAAATGGACAAAATTCTTCAAATCAATGAAAATGGGGTAGAAGGAACCTATACTTTTGATGAAAATCTTGATTTTTACAAAGGACATTTTAAAGATTATCCAGTAACTCCAGGAGTTATTTTAACAGAAGTGATGGCACAAATTGGTTTGGTTTGTTTGGGCATTTTTTTATTGAATGATTCATTTAGTAAAAACACATCAATTGCCTTAACATCAACAGATATAGATTTTTTAAAACCTGTTTTTTCTACTGAAAAAGTGACTGTAATTTCAGAAAAAATATACTCAAAGCTATCTAATTCTGGTTGTAAATGATGGTCAATTAATACTTTTTTAGCTTTAGCTTTCCTTAAACTTTCTTCTAATTTTTCGACCCTATTGAGTGCATTAAAATCAAGACAAAATATAACATCTGCATTGTCTATCAACAAATCACAAGCTTTTTGCTTTGAATTATAAATCAATATTTTTTCGCTTCCTTTCATCCATGCCAAGTAATCGGCAAAATTATTTGGAAGAATTACGTTTACTTCGTGATTATAATTTAAAAAGTAGTTATACAAAGCTAATGAAGAGCCTACCGCATCACCATCAGGATTGGAATGAGAAACGAGAACGATGTTTCTTTTTTCGGTAAAAAATTTTTGTAGCGATGAGATATTTAGTTTATTCAAAGTATAAAGATTAAAAAATAAGTTTGCAAAATTAAAAATAAAAACACAGCTTTTATCATTATGTTTTATTATTTTTACATTCAAAATTTTAAAAATATATACAAAATGGCAGGAAATATAACTTTCACAATGATAAAACCTTATGCGGTTGAATGTGGCAATATCGGTACTATTTTAGATATAATTATTACTCATAATTTTAAAATTAGGGCGATGAAATATACTCGTCTTTCGCGAAGTCAAGCTAAAAAATTCTACAGTGTTCATAAAGAAAGACCTTTTTTTAATGATTTGGTTGAATTTATGAGTTCAGGACCAATAGTGGCGGCAATTTTAGAAAAAGAAAACGCTGTAAATGAATATAGAGAATTAATAGGTTCAACCGACCCTGCAAAGGCTGCCGAAGGCACTATTCGTAGATTGTACGGCTATTCTGTTCAGAAAAATGCTGTACATGGTTCTGATTCTGACGAAAATGCAATTGTAGAATCTAATTTTTTCTTTCCTACTTTCGAAAGATACTAAATTACGATATTACTTTCCAGTTTTAATTAAAAAATAAGCTGTTGTAGTAAAAAAGTCCCTTAAATAAGGAATTGATGCTATTATTTTGCTTTGTTTTCTTGGTTTCAAATTAAATTTAAACTTATAATTTGGATTGATAAAGTAATAAATTGCTTTGCTAATTTCAAAACCATTCTGTTTTGCTTCTCTTTGAAACCCATTGATACTTATACGTGTAGCTTTTAAATCTTCCCATTCGGTAACAAAAAGGTCATTGTTCCATTTAAGCAAAAGCTTGGTAAACCACATTGGAAGCAAGTGGAAATAAGGTGTACGACAATATAATTTATTTTTCAACATTTGCTGATGCCCACCAAAAGGCATACACCACGGTGGCATGGCAATAAAAACAAAACCATTTGGTTTTAAAAACTCTTTGAATTTATCATACAGTACTTCGCGATTATGAATATGTTCTATTACATCTTTTAAAATAATCAAGTCGAATTTACCGCCTAAATCTTCCACTTTTACCTTAAAAACATCACTATCGTAAAATTGTATCTGCCCAGCATCAAATTCTGTTTTCATAAAACGTTTGGCAAGATTTACCCTTTCTTCACTTATTTCTACACCCACACAATCGTGTCCTAATTCAGTAAAAGCCTTTAAAACACCAGCTTCTGCAGAACCAATTTCTAAAATTCTAAGTTTTTGAGAAAAGTCAAGATATTCACGCACCAAAGGCACTATATACTCCTTTGAATGAAGGTATTGATAATTAAAATATCGCTCTTTATCGTAATGAAAATCGTACACCATTTTATTTGAAATTTGAATTGCCAAAATTATTAAAAATATTAGAACAATGACTGAGGTTAGTTCGTAAAGTTCATAATGTTTATAAAGTACGAAAGCCAAAAGTTAAAAATGTTAACAAATAATAGCTTAACAACCAATAACTTAATAACTTTTCAGCCTGCAAACAATTATATAAAAAATATTTTGTAGGTTTGCATTTTTACAAATTATAATAACATGTTAAACTTTATTCTTTGGTTTATCCTTATTTACATGCTGTTCCGAGTTATTGGAAAATATTTGCTACCTTTTTTATTAAAATATTACTTAAAACGATTTCAACAGAAGTTTTATCAGCAAAATCCTCATATTGACCCTAATCGCAAAGAAGGTGATACCAATATTGAATCTACTCCCGACAACAAATCAAAAAAAAGGAAAACAACCGATAATATTGGCGAATATATTGATTACGAAGAAATAGAACCAAAATAATCCTGAAAACGAATAAAATAATGAAAAACATCAATTATAAAAAGCTACTGCCCTATTTAGCAGCTATTCTTGTCTTTCTTACAATTACTTTTGCATATTTAAGTCCTATTTTAGAAGGGAAAGTGTTTAATCAAACCGATACCGTACTTTCGACTGCTACTGCAAAAGAAATTATTGATTTTCGTAAAGCACACCCTAACGAAGAGCCATTATGGACAAATACAATGTTTGGAGGTATGCCAGCTTATGTAATTAACATGATAACGCCTTCTACCAACATCATTGCGTTTTTTGATAATGCCATGCGTTTATTCTCGCTACCAAATCCGGCAAATTTGATATTTATCTACTTTATCGGTTTTTTTATATTGCTGTTGGTTTTGGGCATTGACCCTTGGCTTAGTATTATTGGTGCTTTGGCTTTTGGCTTTTCGTCTTACTTTTTTATTATTATTGAAGATGGAGATAATAGCAAAGCTTCAGCAATAGGTTATATAGCTCCTGTTTTTGCAGGAATTATACTATTAATGAGAGGTAAATACTTATGGGGAGGCATACTTACAGCACTGTTTCTGGCTTTAGAATTAAAAACAGG
>CAYTJB010000164.1:3306-6454 GCA_964437995.1 uncultured Bacteroides sp.
ACATATACAAATGACATATTATTTAACGATTCTTATCATAATATATCTTGTGTTTGATTTTTATAATAAATTTAAAGAAAAGCAATTAACTTCATTTTACAAAGCTTTTGCAATTTTGATAGTTGCAATTATCTTAGCGATGGGAAGCAATATTACCACACTATGGACGAGTTACGAATATTCAAAAGAATCTACAAGGGGAAAATCTGAACTTTCTAATACTGGAGCAAAAGCAAAACTTAGCGATTTAGACAATGCTACACAGTTGAGTTACGGAATTGATGAAACTTTCACTTTGTTAATCCCCAATTTTAAAGGAGGTTCTTCCATTAGCCGATTAGGCGAAAGCTCCGAAACTTATGCTGTTTTAAAGCAAAATAAAGTTCCTAATATTAATGAAATTACTTATCAAATGCCCTTATATTGGGGAACACAACCATTTACTACTGGTTCTGTTTACGCTGGAGCTATTTTTGTATTTCTATTTATATTGGGATTGTTTATTGTAAAAACCCCGATGAAATGGTTTTTATTAATTGCAACCGTTTTATCTATAATGCTTTCGTGGGGAAAAAACTTTATGCCATTAACCCATTTCTTCTTCGATTATTTTCCGATGTATTCTAAATTTAGGGCAGTTTCTTCTATTTTGGTAATTGCCGAGCTATGTATTCCTTTATTAGGTATTCTTGCTTTAAATCAAATATTTACAAAAAAAACACTTAAAGCTGATGTGCTAAAATATGGCAAAATTTCACTTTATATCACAAGTGGAATTTGCCTTTTCTTTGCGTTGGCAGCATCGTCAATATTTGATTTTAAAACTGCAAGTGATGCTCAATTGCCTTATCCTGAATGGTTAATGAATGCCATTATAGCTGATAGAAAATCTGCTCTTATTATGGATGCGTTGCGGTCATTAGTATTTATTTTGCTTGCAGCTTATTTAATTTGGGCATTTATCGAAAATAAATATAAAAAAGAATACATTATTACTGCTTTCATTATAATAGTTGTTGTTGATATGTGGAATGTTGACAAAAGATATTTTAACAATAACAATTTTACAAACAAACAAAAAAATGAAAAGCTACTCAAGGCTACCGAAGCTAATATGTTAATTTTAGAGGATAAAGATCCCAATTACAGGGTACTTAATATATCAGTAAATACTTTTAATGATGCAAGTACATCGTATTTTCACAAATCGCTTGGTGGTTATAGCAGTGCAAAACTGCATCGTTATCAGGATTTAATTGAACGCCATATCAGCAAAAACAATGTAAAAGTATTTAATATGTTGAATACTAAATACTTTATAGCCTTAGACCAAAACAAACGACCTCAAGCCCAACGCAATGTAGTAGCTTTGGGCAATGCTTGGTTTGTTGATAATTATAAATTAGTAGAAAATCCGGATTCCGAAATAAATGCTTTATCCAACTTTGAACCCGCAACTACTGCTATTGTTGACAAACAATTTTTCGAATACGTAAAAGATTTTAAACAGGGTAAAGATTCTTCTTCTACAATTGAATTAAGTAATTATTTGCCCAATCATTTAACATATCAAGCCAATACTAAAAAAGATGGATTGGCTGTTTTTTCTGAAATATACTACGCTAATGGTTGGAATGCATACATAGATGGCAAGCTAACACCTTACATCCGTGTAAACTATGTACTCAGAGCCCTAAAAATACCACAAGGCAATCATAAAATTGAGTTCAAATTTGAGCCAAAATCATACTTTACAGGCGAAAAAATTGGTTTTGCAAGTTCGGTTATTTTATTGCTGCTATTGCTGGGTATGACCATAAAAGAAATTATTGTTTATCTAAAAAGCAAGAAAACAACCAAATAGTGTTTGTTTGAAAATGCTAAGTTGCTGATTTTAATATAAAAAAACTTTTCTCCTTGTGAGGACTTTTACGACCTTTACGATAGCTCAAAAGTCGCGATTTTCAAAACTGTACGCCGAAGAAAAATAATAAAACAACTAAATTGGATAATCAATTAGATAACAAATCATTATTTAAACTATTCAAAGAATTTAATTCGCCAGAAGTAAGAAAATCATTGTCTTTTAGTCTCCGAATAATTAAATCTTTGGCAAAAGAAAAATCCTAAATTCAAGTAATTATGTAACTTTGTGATATGGGAAATCATAAATACTTTAAAAATTAATAAAATGGGCTTAATTAAAGAACCTAAAGGTGTAGATTTTTTTATACAAAGTCCACCATTAACAGAAAAGGGGAAAAAAGAAATTAGCGAGGTTATTCAAAAAAGAGAAATGGAGAAAAAACGTTTGCTTAAACGTCCGGTTTTTAAGAATAAGACAATGAAGATATTGATAACTTTAATTGCGTTTGTTTGTGTTACTAGTTGCAATGATATCCACAAGAAAAAAGAATTAACAAATTATCCTAAACCGATAAAAGATTCTATAGTAAAAACTGACCCTTCTGCAAAATTTTTAAAAATGGCAGATGTTGCATATAAAAATAATGAAAGGAAAAAGGCAAAACAGCTATATTTAAAAGCTGCAAAAATGGGAAATCAAGACGCACTTAATTACACTCTGGACGCACTTTTATTTAGGGCAAACAGTTTAACTAAAGCAAATCCTGAATTAGCATACGAGGTTTATAAACAAGCTAAAAAAGCAAATCCTTCTCTTAAATTATACGATGAAAAAGAGGCTGTTGAAACTATGAAAAAATGTGTTGAAGCTGGGCATTTTGATGCAAAATCATTTATAAAGAAATATCACATAAACGAAAAGAATGAAAAGAATTCGGAATATTTTATTTGGGAATTAGCTGAAGAAGCATCAAGAGGAGGACGTTTTGGGAAACCTAATCCGAGATTGGTTTTGCAACTTGTAAGTAGAGGTGGTTCTGTTCCTTTCGAATTAGAAGATGCTGTTAAAAAAACCTATTCAAATTGGAAATTGAATAAAATTGTTGAATTTAAAATTTGTGATTTTATTAGTAGTGGAATGGGAGCCACATATTGTGCTAATAGAGAAGAAGAAATTGCAGACAAATCCCTGAACAAAGAAATCAGCAGCCTGATTTTCAAAAGGACCGAAGCAATAGAAAAAGTGGAAGTTTCAATTAACCGAAATTCAATCAAATGAAAT
>CAYTJB010000164.1:6464-6823 GCA_964437995.1 uncultured Bacteroides sp.
ACTATTGCTTCTAAGTTTTTTGAAGAAACAGCATGGGTTGGAGATAAAAGTGGAGATCTTTATCAAGCAATGAGCATTCAATTTTTTGGTGCTCAGAAAAAAAAATATTTAGATTTCATTGAGAAGTTATATTCAGGATATGCTCCAAAAGTTAAAATAACAAATAATGATTTGGATAAAAAACTCAATGAAACCGTAAGGAAAGTAATTAATCGTGCAAAAAAAGACCCTTCATATTATTGTCATACCATAGAGGAACTACGAGCTATGCAAAAGTTATGGGTATCATATTGTGATAGCTCTGCAAAACTGTTTACACAATTATATCCCTCAATAAATGAGAAAGATTGGAGAAATTG
>CAYTJB010000165.1:0-6774 GCA_964437995.1 uncultured Bacteroides sp.
CTTTATTGGTAGCCTCACCACCACCTCCAAATGCACCAACTATTACATTAAATAGCGAACGATTCATGGCTTTGCACATTAAAACTGTTAAAATTGTACCTGCCGAACCTACCAAAATACCACCAGTTAACATTGCTTGATTGCCATATAAAAAACCACCCATAGCAGCAGCAACTCCTGTAAATGAGTTTAATAACGAAATCACAACAGGCATATCGGCTCCACCAATAGGCATTACAAAAAATACACCGTAAATCAATGATAATGCAAGCATTGCGTAAACAACAGGCATTACTTCGTTTGGATTAACGTTGCCGAGTGTCATAATGTAACCAATAAATCCGATTAGAACAAAAAGAATAACAATATTAACTACTCGCAAGGTTTTTGAACGAATATCGCCAATACGACCGTCTAATTTCCCAAAAGCTACCATACTTCCTGCAAATGAAACACTTCCAATTAGCAAACCTAATAATATTGCTAACACATGACCATTCATCATACCACTTTCTTCAATTAGTTTTTGGCTAATATGAGGAAATTCCATAATTGAAATTAATGCTGCTGCACCTCCGCCCATTCCATTAAAAAGTGATACTAATTGAGGCATTGCAGTCATTTTTACTTTTTTAGCAACCACCCAACCAATTATTGTTCCTATTGCAATAGCTAATAAAATAAGTGGAATGTTTCCTATATGTTTGCCTTCTGCATTAGTATGCCATAAAATTGTTGCTAAAATTGCTAACGACATTCCAAACGCTGCCCATAAATTTCCTTTGCGTGCAGTTTTTGGATGACTTAACATTTTAAGACCTAAAATAAAAAATATTGATGCTATTATATAGCTTATTTCTAAAATATATTTTCCTAATAATTCCATTTTTGTTTTTTTTGATTAAATATTACTTTTTGGTCGGTTTTTTCTTAAACATTTCGAGCATACGGTCGGTAACTACAAATCCACCTACAACATTAAGCGTTCCTAATATTACAGCCAAAAAACCAAGTATTAAAGTTGCTGTAGTTTCGGCATGCCCCATAACTATAATTGCCCCAACAATTACAACACCATGAATTGCATTTGCTCCCGACATTAGTGGTGTGTGTAACACTGCCGGCACATGCGAAATTACCTCAATTCCTAAAAAAACAGAAAGAATTACTATAAAAATTATATCTTTATACGTGTAAATAAATTCTAATATTGATTCCATAATTTATTAATTTATTAATGATTTAACTCGTTGATTTACAATTTCTTTATTATGCGTAATGCAACAACCTGCAATAATTTCATCATCGAAATTTAATAATAAACTTCCATCGGGTTGTATCATTAATTTAAGCAAATTTACAAGGTTTTTTCCAAACATTTTACTTGCATCGGAAGGCATTGTTGAAGGATAATTTGATTGACCAATAATTGTAATATCGTTAATAATTATTGTTTTATTATCTTCTGTAAGTTCGCAATTTCCACCGGTTGAAGAGGCTAAATCAACAACAATAGAGCCTGCTTTCATAGCATTTATTGTTTCCTTTTTTAATAATATTGGAGCTTTTTTACCCGGTATTTGAGCTGTGCAAATAACAACATCCGATTTAATTGCTTGGTTATGAATAGCTTCTTGTTGTTTTAATTTAAAATCTTCGGTTTGTTCTAAAGCATATCCTCCGGCAGCTTTATCGCTAATAGCACCTTCAACCTCAACAAATTTTCCTCCCAAACTTATAACTTGTTCTTTTACTTCGGGGCGAACATCGAAAACTTGCACTTGAGCACCCAACTTACGGGCTGTTGCAATTGCTTGAAGTCCTGCAACGCCGGCGCCTAAAATTAAAACTTTAGCGGGAGTTATTGTTCCGGCTGCTGTCATAAACATTGGAAAAAATTTAGGCAGGTGCATTGCTGCATCAAGTACTGCTCTGTAACCCGAAACCGTAGCCATTGATGATAAAATATCCATTGCTTGTCCACGAGTAACACGTGGAATCATATCCATGCTAAAACTGCTTTTGTTTTCTTTTTGCAAAAATTGCACATAATCGGTATTTACTAAAGGATTAAAAACTGCAATTACAACTGCATTTTCTTTAAGTTTTAAAACCTCATCTTTTGAAATTGCATTAATTGATAATAAAATATCGGCTTGAGCAAAAACTTCACTTCGTGAAATAACAGTAGCTCCAGCATCTAAATATTGTTTATCGCTTGCAAAAGCTAATAAACCAGCTCCTTTTTCAATAATAATTTCTGCTTTAAGTTTTATTAATTCCTGAACACTTTCGGGTAAAAGTGAAACTCTGTTTTCGTATTCGGGTTCTGTTATTATGCCTATTTTCATATTTTAGTGTTTATAAATATTAACAATTTGTGTTTTTGATTGTTTGATTATTAAAATGCAAATTTAGATATTATTGCAATTATACAATAAAAGAGCGTTTTATAAATCATTTATTTCCTTTTCAATTAAACGGTATTTGTCCTTTATTTCTTCGCCTGAATAAAAATCAAGTAAATCTTTTTTTGTTAAAGTGCCTTTATCTAAAAAACGTTTTAAATATTCTTGATTAAAATATAATTTTCGTTTTCACTATCATACCCTACTGAGGCTAAGTTTGATGATTCTACTGATTATCGTTTCATTTTAAATTGTTTTATGTTTTTTGATAATTGAATTCGTTTTTAATATTATGTATAAAAAAACTTTCATACAATGCTGTAATATATATAAATAGATACTACTGATTTGTTTTTTAAGCTGTTCCCATCTTAGGCTCTCTACTGACCTAAGATAAATTTATTATTATCTATTTCGTTGATAATAAGATTGGTATCTTTTGATCTTTTTTGGTCGCCTAATGACCTAAGATAGCTGTCAATATCCTTTAATGAATTTATATTCTGAATGTTATCTTTGTCTCCTTGTCCTTTTTTTAATTCAATTCTATCCCACTCGACTGTATTGCCATGTAGTAGTTCATCTATATTTATCGGTAACACCACTTTATTCTATTTTGTTTTTTTGAATTTCGCATCAGACAAGCAATTTCATTTTCGATATTGATTGGGGTATTAGAAAAAACTTCTAATAATTTTTCTACTTGTATAATGGACTTCCTTCTTGTTTGTTTTTCTTGTCTTCTAATAATTTTTCTTCTTTTATTTTTCTTCCCTTATCGTAAGAAACTTTATAAATTAAATTTCCTTTTGTATCCCAGTATTGCCAAATACCATCTTTAAGTTTTTGATTGTAAAATCCTTCGCCAGATTTTTTGCCATTTTGATAATATTCTATCCATTTCCCATCTTGGCGACCATTTACAAAGCCTTGTTCTTTGTATTTTACACCATACATATCAAAAAACACCCAAAGTCCATCTTTTTCATTTTCTTTATAACTGCCTTGAGATAAAATAATTCCTTTTTCGCTCCATTCTGTCCACTTTCCATCCATTTTGCCTTTTTTGTAAGCTCCTTCACTCTTTTTCACACCGTTTTCGTACCAAAAAATATCTGTTCCGTTTTTTACACCTTCAGTATAATATGTTTCATATTTCTTTTTCCCGCTTTGATACCAGCCTTCCCATTTTCCATCCATTTTCCCATCTTTAAAATCGCCTTCATAATCAATTTTACCTTCAGCATACCATTGTTTCCAAGTTCCATCTTCTTTTCCATCTAAGAATTTCCCTTCATGAAATTTTTGTCCACTTTCGTACCAAACAACCCAATTGCCAATTCTTTTGCCTTTTTCAAATTTGCCTTCTTTCCATTTCTCGCCCGTTTCGTACCAAAAAGTCCAAAAACCATCTTGTTGTCCTTCTGCAAAGTCGCCTTTGCTGCCAATTTTACCGCTTTTATTGTAAAAAGTCCAAGTGCTGTCTTGTAAATCGTCTTTTAACTTGCCTTCCATTTCCTTGATACCATTATCGTAACACCAAATTCCAAAGCAATTTAATTTGTCGTCAACATAAAATCCCTCAAAACTTTTTTCGCTATTTTTATGATATGTTGTAGTTTTACCTTGTTTTAATCCTTTAATATAAATAATTTCTTCTTGTAGGTTTCCGTTGTCGTACCAAGCAGTCCATTTACCATCAAACTTCCCATTCGCAACTTTTACTTCGTTCTTTTTTTGTCCATTAGCATACCAAAAAACGTTTGTTCCATTTTCAAAATATTCTTCACTTTGCTTTGTGCTATCATCGTAAAAAGCAATCCATTTGCCAGTTTTTACACCTTTTGTGTAATTACCTTCTTTCCAAAGTTTTCCATTTTTATACCACCAAGTCCACTTTCCTTCTCTGAGGGAATCTTTAATTATTCCTTCTCTCACTTTTTGTCCGTTATCCCAAAAGTCTGTTTTCTGCTCTTGCGAAAACACAGCAGAACTAAGTGTAATTAAACCAATAATAAGTAAATAACGCATTTCTCTCTTTTTTTAAATTAATTTATTTTTTTCTTTCAATAGTAAATACCACAAGTTGTTCCATCGCTTTTTTGGCTTCACTATCAGGCATTTCCGATAATAAAAGCAGGGCTTTATCTTTGTATTCAGTCATTTTGTTTCTTGCATACTCAATGCCGCCGCTACTATTAACTTTTTTAATAAGTTCAGCCACTTTTTCAGACTTTTTATGATGGTACTTTACAATATTTATAGCTTTTCTTTTTTCTAAATAACTGATATTATTTAGCATATAAATAAGTGGCAATGTCATTTTTTGTTCTTTAATGTCAATGCCATTAGGTTTTCCTGTTTCTCTGCTTTTTTCGTAATCAAACAAATCGTCTTTAATTTGAAAAGCAATGCCAACATATTCGCCAAATTGTTGCATTTTATTTATAATAGCTTGGTTATTATTGGTTGAAGCTGCACCACAAGCACAACACGAAGCAATTAATGAAGCCGTTTTTTTTCGGATAATCTCAAAATAAATATCTTCGTTAATATCGAGATGACGGGCTTTTTCTATTTGTAACAACTCGCCCTCGCTCATTTCTCTAACGGCATTGGAAACAATTTTCAACAATTCAAAATCATTGTTCTCAACGGCTAATAATAAGCCTTTCGACAATAAAAAATCGCCAACCAATACCGCTATTTTATTCTTCCAAAGTGCATTTATCGAAAAAAAACCTCTGCGTTCGTTTGAATCGTCAACTACATCATCGTGAACAAGCGTAGCAGTGTGAAGTAGTTCTATAAGTGATGCAGCTCTATATGTGCTGTCATTAATTTCGCCACAAATTTTTGCCGACAGAAATACAAACATGGGTCTAATCTGTTTACCTTTGCGTTTGATAATATAACGAGTAATTATATCGAGCAATGGCACAGAACTTTGCATTGATTTTTTGAATTTTTTTTCAAAAATATCAATATTTTCGTCGATTGGTTTTTTAATTTCGTTGAGCAAAATGATTGTTTATTTTTCAAAAATCAAAATTAAAGAAAATTTGCTTAGAAAAAAACGTTTTATACTTTTCTTTTGTTGTTTAACGTTAAAATGCTGACCTTTGCAAGATTATTAAAATTGATAAAAATGGGTGGTTTTTTATTTAATGAAATTATTTTTGGACCTGTAAAAAGCAGAAGATTAGGTGTTTCGCTTGGCATTAATCTTTTACCAACGCATCAAAAAATTTGCAATTACAATTGTATTTATTGCGAATGTGGTTGGAACAATGAAGATGTTGATAAAAATGCTAAACTTCCTACAAGAATTGAAGCAAAAACAGCACTTACAAAAAAATTAGAAGGCATGAAAACATCAAACATGCCTTTGGATTCTATTACTTTTGCAGGAAATGGCGAACCATGTTTGCATCCTGAATTTGCCGGAATTGTAGAAGATGTTATTGAATTAAGGAATAAATTTTATCCAACTGCCAAAACCACAGTACTTTCCAACGCTGGCATTTTAAATAATGAGGCTATTTTGGGGGCACTAAAAAAACTTGATAATAATATTTTAAAGCTTGATGCAGGTAGTAATAAAATGTATCATTTGATAAATAGAGGTTCGGAAAACATTAGTATTCAGCAAATTGTTGAAAATCTTAAAAGGGTTAACGGGAAATTGGTAGTTCAAACCTTGTTTTTGAAGGGAAAATACAACGAAGAAATTATTGATAATACAACGGATGAGGAAGTTAGTATTTGGTTACAACATATAGCTGAAATTAAGCCCGAATACGTAATGATTTATCCAATTGACAGAGCTACTCCTGCCGATAAATTAGAAAAAATTTCACGAAAAAAATTAGAAGAAATTGCTGCAAAAGTTAATGCAATTGGAGTAAAAACAAAAGTTTATGATTAAGTGTTCAGTTTATAAAGTTCTTAAAGTTTGTAAAGTTCATAAAGTAAAAAGTGTTGCAGTTGCTGTTGATTACGTATTCCTGTTCACTTTTCCCTTTTTAATTTTTACTTTTTAATTTTTACATTATGGAAGAATACGATATTAAAATATTATTAGCCTTTGGCAAAGCCATTGATGGACGAAAAGATTTTTTTAACTGGTTGCTCAACAATGGTTATCCTGAATTAGCAGCCCTTTCTAACGCTATCAGAGGCGATGAAGATGCTTTACAATGGCTACTCAACAATGGATTCCCAAAACTTGCTATATTGAGCAATGCTATGGACAATGAACCTAATGCTGTTCAGTGGTTGATTAATTCAAAAAATGATGTGCTTTTTCAATTATCATTGGCAAGTAGAGGCGATGAAGATGCCATTAAATGGTTTCAGAAAAACC
>CAYTJB010000166.1:0-4967 GCA_964437995.1 uncultured Bacteroides sp.
TATCATCATTTCCACCATCATATTTTGAGCCTCTAACTAAATCGCCCAATGTAGGATATTTACCATTTACTTTTTTGAATACTCTATTCATAAAATTTGAATTCAAAGTCATGTTATTGCCTTGATAGGTTACTCTTGAAGTAGTTAAAAGTGCAATTCCTCCACCATTTGGTGTTAATAACACCAATTCGCCTGCTGAATTTTTTGCAGGGTCATCAAAAGGACTAAAATCACAAGTAGCAGTAAAAAACATTGGTAGATTAAATGTATTTTCCCATTTTAAAATATCAGAAATTTCCAATACCCTTTCATGTGCCCAGCCTATCGGACCACCATGTCCCATATAGTTTATTATCAAAGCTCCTTTTTCAACACGTTGGTTAAGTGCATTGTTTGCTTCAGGATAACGAGTTCCTCCCGAATTTGAAACTTGAGGATAAGCATCTAAATATATTTTATCAATATTTATAACAGGACATGTTGTTTTTAAAATATCAGCTAAAATTTCTGTGCCATCTAAATAAGCATTTCCATCTTGATCATCTGCAACAAAACAAACAAGGTTTCTCCAATCAGCATAATTAGAAACAATATTTGGCGAATTGGGTACTAAATCACTTTTGCTTGTATATCTGTATATTTTATCAACTACAACTCTGGCTTCCGGTATTGATTTTACAGGAAATCTACCTATTCCAACATCTATACCATCAGCAGAAGAAGAGCCTGTTTCGTTATTGTCTAAAAATCCGAAATAATCATCGGTAACATAAGAGTATCCTCCATCAAAAGAATTATAAGACTCGTAAGTTACTATAAAATTAGTGTTGTTGCCATTTTGTGTTTTATTATCATAAGAACCATCGCCAAAAAGCAGTAAATACTTTGGCATATCATCGGGAGTTGAGGCTCTATCGTAAAACATTTTTAAAAAACCTCTTATGGCAGTAGGGTCTTGTGCACCCGACGAAAATTCATTGTATATTTGTTCGGGTGTAACCACAGTTACTTTTAAGTTGTTCATATTTCTATGAAGTGATGCAAGTCGATTGGCTTCGTTAATAAACAAAGGATGAGACACAATAATGTAGTCTTGCTGTGCCAAGCCATGTAAATCCTGATTAGGAACAATTCCAATAAACGTAGGTACTAAATAATTACTATCAAAGGCAATAAATTCTTTTAGGGTATCAGTAGCAATTTTAAAACTTAAATCATTTCCGCTTAAGGTAGTGTTCGTTAATTTAACATTCAACGGATCAGTAACATTCCACACTTTTAGCAATGTATTTGAGTTTCCTATTTTAAAAAGGCTGATATTCGCAGTTCCTACACTTTCAAGGCTTCTAAAAACAAGCTGTTTTCCACTAAAACGCAAATGCCTAAAAACATTTAATTCTAAATAATTCAAATAACCATTAGATGATGTAAGAGGATGATTGTAAGAAATATTTGTATTTATTTGAGATGTTGGGCTTTTAAAAATTATGTTATCATCTTCACCCAAAGCCAATGTTGTTGTAGTTGATTAGATACATTAATATCGAATCTACTACTAACAGTTGAGCTTGCGTAAAGGCTATATTTTAGCACTGCATTAGAATCGGTAATAATATCGGGGAAATTAAAAGGAAAGTTATAAGAATAAATGTTGCTATTAAATTTTTCACCCAACCAAATTTTACCCGTTTTCCCAATATTAAACAATTCTTTATGATGAAAAGCATAGTCATTAAATTTGAGAATTGTTTTATTAGCAGCTGCAATAGGCTCGTTTTCAAGTTGAATTCTTTTTTTAGTTCCAATAGAAGTATCGGTTGTTATATAATAATAGGTATAATCGCTATAATAATTAATTTGATGTTCAAATAAATTTGAGGAAGTATTCAATTTCCATGTAACAGGTGATTGTCCATAAAAGAGGACATAGTCTAATGAATCAAATACACCATCATTTCCATCTTCAATATCAATAGCTATTTCCTGTAAATCGTCAAATCGAAAAGCCGCATTCGATTCGGGTAGCATACCTGCTCCATTTCCAAATATTGAAATAGAATTTGAGTTAAGAGAATCAACATCTATACCCATAGAAACCAAATCATTATACGTAATTTTATGAACACCAGTGTTTTTAACAGCCATTTTATACCAATTGCCATTTGCTAAAACAGAATGTGTTGCAAAAGTTTGATTAGCAAATTTTGACTGTAAACTTGTACTATAAGTCATTTTAAGCTCATAATTAAAAGCAATTAATTTTTCAAGTTTTCCTGTTATAGCATTTACTTTAAATGGATTTAGCTTTAGTGTTGCATAAGCTTTCTTACGTTCGTAAGAAATATTTACTATTTTTGAAAGCTCTGAATTATTGATATTTACATCTTTTAAAAATAATGCTTCATTTTGAGGAAGTTCTTCAAATATCATATCAGATAATATGAATTCAGGCTGAAGATTGTTGTTCTCTAATTCTAAACGAATAAAAAATAAAGGCAGTAAAACATTTGAATAATCATACAAAGCACCATCAAATGCCAAAAACGAACGCAATTCATTTTCATTTATTTTTTCAGTACGAATTCCTTGCCATTTAATTTCGTTCCAAACTTTATTGTTCTGAGCTTGTAATAAGCAATTAAAAATCAATATATTAAAAAATATAAAGCAAATAGTTTTTTTCACAAAATATAAATTTACTTAATTATTAAAAAGATAAACAAAAATAATAGAAAAATATTGTTTAAAAGAAAGTTATTTTTTTTACAAAATATTTAACAATAAAAATGATACTGAAATATTTTTTAATAATTTTGTGCTAAAGTAACAAAACAATAATGAAATGTTTTTGACGTTAATAAAAATAGTATTTTTGCAAATAGTTGATTTTTATAACTCTGAGAAATAATTCTTATAAATTATACAATTATAAAACTTGCTAAACGAAACAAAAACGATAAAAATAAGTATAAGAAAAATACAAAAAAATAGCATTTTTTAATACTTTAAATCAATAAAAAAGTAAAATTGTTGAAAAAAAATGCCATTTGATAAAAAAAATATTGTTTTAGTTGAAAAATTATTTGTAATATTGTGTTCAAAATATTTAAACATGACAAAGATTTCGTCTTCTCGCTTTAAGAAGTTGATTTTCTGCATTATTACGCTTGTTTTTGCATCAAATTTAGCAGTCGCTCAAGACCCTGCTTTCTCACAATTTTATGCAAACCCGTTGTATTTGAATCCAGCTTTTGCAGGTTCGGCAGTTTGCCCTCGTATAATAATGAATTACAGAAATCAATGGCCTTCAATATCAGGAACCTTTGTTACCTATAATGCTTCCTACGATATGCACATTGATAAAATATCAGGCGGGATAGGCCTTTTAGTTAACACAGATAGAGCTGGAGAAGGAACAATTGTTACAAGTTCTTTTAGTGGTATTTATTCGTATCGTTTAGAAGTAAGTCGCACTTTTTCTATCAAAGCAGCTTTACAAGCAACTTATGTTGACCGAAGATTGGCTTGGGAAAAACTAACTTTTGGAGATCAAATTGATCCAAGAAATGGTTTTAAACCAGACGTTCCCTCCTTAGAAACGCCACCAGGTAAATTAACTAAAGGTTACTTAGATTTTTCAACTGGAATAATTGGTTATACCGAAAATTTTTATGCGGGTGTAGCCATTAGTCATCTTACACAACCAGAAGAAGGTTTTTTAACTATTCATAAACTTCCTATGAAATTTACCGCTCATGCTGGAGCTGTGATTGATTTGCAAGCAAGAAAAAGCAAATCAAGAAGTCAAGATGATTTAACAATTTCTCCTAATATTTTATACCAACAACATTTTAATCAATTAAACTATGGTTTTTATGTTAATTGGTCACCTTTTGTTAGTGGTATATGGTATCGCCAGAATTTTCAAAATTCCGATGCTGTAATATTTTTAGTAGGAATTCAACAAAATAGTTTCAAAATTGGATATAGTTACGATTTAACAGTTTCGAAATTAACAAACATAACTGGTGGGGCTCACGAAGTATCGTTAGCATTACAACTCCGTTGCCCTACCAAAAAGAAAAGGATTAGAACAATAAATTGCCCATCCTTTTAGTTATTAATTTAATAATTGATTAAGCAAATAATCACAATTTTATAAAATATGATTAAGAACAAAAAAAACATCATCAGCAGAGTAAGTAAATTTGCTATTTTATTATTGTTACTTTCTGCATGTAGCAAAAAAGGTAGTGATCAATTCTCAAGCACTACTGGTTGGGATTACAATAATCCTGAAAATGGAGGATTTGAAGTTACTGATTTTCAAGATCAAATTACAGGACCAGGTCTTATATTGATCGAAGGCGGTACATTTGTAATGGGACGAACCGAACAAGATGTAATGACAGATTGGAATAATATTCCACGTAGAGTTACTGTAAGTTCGTTTTATATTGATGAAACAGAAATTAGTAATCTCAGCTATTTAGAATACCTTCATTGGTTAGGAAGAGTATATGGAACCGATTTCCCTGAAGTAGTTAAAAAAGCACAACCAGATCAATTGGTATGGCGCAACGAACTTTCTTATAACGAAGATTTGCCAGAATACTATCTTCGTCATCCTGCATATAGAGATTATCCTGTTGTGGGTGTAAGTTGGATACAAGCTAACGATTATTGCGCATGGCGTACCGATCGCGTAAACGAAGATATTCTTATTCAACAAGGTATATTACAAGTTAATCCCGATCAAACCAACGAAAATAATTTTAATACTGATGCCTATTTAGCTGGACAATATGAAGGTTTAGTAAAGCAAGATTTAGAAGATTTGAACCCATCAGGTACAGGTACTCGCAAAGTTAGAATGGAAGATAATATTCTTTTACCAAAATACAGACTACCAACCGAAGTTGAATGGGAATATGCAGCTTTAGGCTTACTTGGTAATACAATGTACG
>CAYTJB010000166.1:4977-6772 GCA_964437995.1 uncultured Bacteroides sp.
TTGAAAGAAGAATTTACCCATGGAACGGTCATCTTATGCGTACTGACGACAAAAAAGCTTATGGCGAATTTGTTGCTAATTTCAAAAGAGGAAGAGGCGATTATATGGGTGTAGCTGGTAATTTGAATGATGGTGCTGATCGTACTGCTCCTGTTTATTCTTTTTGGCCTAATGATTACGGTTTATACAACATGGCTGGTAATGTTTCGGAATGGGTAATGGATGTTTATCGTCCTATGTCAACCGAAGATATGAATGACTTAAATCCATTTAGAGGTAATGTTTATAAAAAGAAATCAATAGACTCTGATGGAATGATTAAAGAAAAAGATAGTTTGGGAAGAATTATTTATGAAAACGTTACTGTTGAAGAAAACGTTAACAGAAGAAATTATCGCAAAGCAAATAATATCAATCATCTTGATGGTGATTATACAACTGTTTTAGTAAACGATTGGTTAACAGAGCAAGGAAACGAAAATTCTTCAAAATTAATGTATGAATATGGCGTTTCTTCTTTAATTAATGATGAAACAAGAGTTTATAAAGGTGGTTCATGGAAAGATAAAGCTTATTACCTAAGTCCAGGAGCAAGAAGGTTTTTAGAACAAAAACAATCATCTGACGATATTGGATTTAGATGTGCTATGACAAGAGTTGGGGCACCATTCCAAGGGAAATAATAAAATCTATTTATTTGAAAACCCCATTTACAGCAATGTAAATGGGGTTTTCAATTTATAAAATTCAACAATGAGCATCGAAGAAATTTATAAAAATTTTCAGTTAAATCCTAAAATTTCAACAGATTCGAGAAAGATAATTCCTAATTCTCTTTTCTTTGCACTAAAAGGAGAAAATTTTAATGGAAATACTTTTGCCGAAAAGGCAATTAGTGATGGTGCTGCTTATGTAATTATTGATGAAGCAAAGTATAAAATAAATGAACAATACATTTTAGTAGATAATGTGCTAAAAACTTTACAAGATTTGGCTATTTTTCATCGTAATACATTAAATATTCCAATTATAGGCATTACGGGCACTAATGGGAAAACCACTACTAAAGAACTTATAAACGTTGTATTATCGGAAAAATATAAAATATTGGCTACAATTGGAAATTTAAACAACCATATTGGAGTGCCATTAACCATTCTTTCTATTACCAAAGAACATGAAATTGCTATAATTGAAATGGGTGCCAACCATATAGGCGAAATTGCCGAACTTTGCGAAATAGCTAAACCCGATTTTGGTATTATTACAAATATTGGGAAAGCACATCTCGAAGGCTTTGGTGGAATAGAAGGTGTAATCAAAACAAAAAGCGACTTGTATAAGGCTATCAAAAAGCGAAAGGGGAAAGTTTTTGTAAATTTTAACAATGATATTCTAATGAATTTATCTGCTGGTATTGATAATATTACTTATGGAAATAGCCAAGATGCTTATTGTAATGGGAAATTATTAGCAGCCAATCCTTTTGTAAAAGTTCAATATTCTTGCGAAGAGTTTTATGATGAAATACAAACTCAATTGGTTGGGAATTATAATTTTGAGAATATTTTAGCAGCTATTACTATTGGTTTGTACTTTAATGTTGAAAAAGCAAGTATTAAAACCGCCATTGAAGCTTATCAACCAAGTAATAGTCGTTCGCAGGTTGTAAAAACAGCAAAAAATACGATTATTTTAGATGCATACAATGCCAATCCTACAAGTCTTGAAGCAGCTATTCGAAATTTTTCTGAAATCCAAGCCGAAAATAAAGTTTTGATTATTGGCGATATGC
>CAYTJB010000167.1:0-6735 GCA_964437995.1 uncultured Bacteroides sp.
AGAGCCGAAGAAGCTAAAATATTTAAAAATGGCGTTAAAAATGGCGAAACAGTTGAGCTATTGGTTGATAAAAAAGATATTCCTATGGAATTTGTAGTTAGGTACGATTACAAAGCCAAACCCGAAGACACGCCTTATCCATCGGAACAACATATTTTTGTAAACGAACAAGATTTATCGTGGAGTGTAAATCCGCCTTACTGTAATAATCCGGATAGTTTAAAATTTCAGGAAGGAGAAATTGAAAATACATTGATGCGAAATTTCGAGAAAGAAAATGCCACGCGTAAAGCAAAAATTGGAGTATTGCAACAGTTCCTGTTTAGTTACGATGATGCTAAATCGCAACTTTTTAAAGATGCTTTTGCTGAATACGAAAAACGCAGAAACGTTTATAATGATTGGTTAAAAGAGCAAACTAAAAAAAATAAAAAAACGTTTGTAAGTAGTACGTTTTGTTTTCAATATGCACCGCCAACAACATTTTCGGGCAATGAAAAAGAAAACTTAAAAAATATTATTTCGCATTATTTTGACGGAATAGATTTTAACGATGCAAACCTTATTCGTACAGCTAATATAAATAAATTTATGGATACTTATGTAAACATGAATGCACAATTAATGACTAAAAACGAAGAACGAGATAGTTTGTTTAGCACCATAGCCGTTTCGGCAATAGAAAAGGCAAAAAACGGAAATCCTTATGTGTATGGTTGGATGGTTGATTATTTTTACGAAGGATTTGAATCAAACTCAATGGATCAACCCATGAAAGTATTGTTACCCTACACACAAGATCCTAAATGCAAAACTAAAAAACAACGAGCCATCGAAAAGCGATTAGAAGGCATGAAAACGCTTATTATAGGGAAATTATCACCTAATATTGAGTTAAACGCTGATGATACTAAAAATACGTTACATGCTATAAAAACCGATGCAAAATATAAATTATTAGTATTTTGGTCGGCAGATTGTTCACATTGCCTCGAAGAAATTAAACAACTTTATCCATTTACTCAACAAATAAAAGATAAAAAACTTATTGATGTTGTTGCATATAGCTTGGATAATACAGCTCCCGAAATCGAAAAATGGAATACAAAGAAAAAAGACTTAGCCGATTGGGCTCATTATAGAGGAGAATCGGGCATAAATAGCAAAGCAGCAGCAACTTATTTTATTTTAGCTACGCCAGTAATGATTGTTATAGATTCTAAAACAAATAATATAGTTTCATTACCATTGAATGTTGACGAATTGAAAAAGTTTTTGAAATAACTCATATTTTGCATAGTGTTTCGCTACGCTGTATGCAAAACCTCAAAAAATAAGAAAAGCAACGAGGATTCGCTTAGAGATCGCCTCACTTAAAGTGAGGCGATCACTGTTTGCTTGCAATAATGGTGTTGTAAATAGCTTAGTGAAATGGTAAATTAAGTAAACTTATTAACGGATGTAAATCATTAATTACAAAGTACTTTTTAAAACTTTAAAAATAATGGGGTCAAGCGAAAAAGTTGAGGAGCTAAAAATATTTTATTTACTTTGCATAAAAAAAGTATGCAAAATAAAAATGAAATAGATTTAGCGAGTTTTGTTTTACCTGTAGGTATTTTAGAATATTTTACTATTACCAAAGTATTGCAAACAAGAAAAGGTCTGAGGATTTCTGTAGATGAAAATAATATAATTCCTGATGAATATATTAACGACAAAGTAATTTCAAAAGGATTTTACGAAGAGAGTAGCATTCAGGATTTTCCAATTAGAGGAAAATCCTTTTATTTGTATGTAAGGCGAAGGCGTTGGTTTAATAAGAGTACAGGTAATTACATTTCTAAATGAAAGGGAGTATTACTTGCTAATAATAAATTTCTTTGTCGCAATTCCTTTATCTGTGTGTAATTGCAAGAAATAAATTGCTTCCGATAAATTATTTATATCCAGTGTAATAATACTTTCGTTGTCGTTTACTGGCATGACAATTACTTCTTGTCCCTGTAGATTAACTACTTTTAATCTTTTGATTTCATTAATTGTTTGACTAATAGTAATGATATCATTTGCAGGATTAGGATAAATATCAAATTGCAAATCATCCTTTTTTTCTTTAATTCCAGTGGTAAAGGAAATAAAATGAGCTGTGTAACGGGCAATAAAATCATCTATATGGTAAATGCTAATTTTAGAAGAGTAAATATCTAAAGATGCGTTAAAATTACCTGAATTCAAAGCCCAGTTATTATTTTTCCAAAGCTCCGACTTACCATTAATTGAGTTTCCAAGAACATCATAAGTAAATGTTTTTTTTGAAAAATTTACCCAAACATTCGTTTGCCCATATTCTAATAATTCAGATAATATATTTCCATTGGCATCATAAGTAAAAACATACATTTCGCCATTAACCCAAGCATTGTTTTGCCAATTTTGGCTAACCCTAGTTGACAAATTCCCATTAGCATTATAATTACAATTAAGACTGGTTTTATTAACCCAAGCATTGCCTTGCCATTCTTCCTTTAATTCAGCTAACAAATTTCCATTGGTATTATATGTATTGGTGTTTCTATAAGAATTAACCCACGTATTACTTTGCCAGTATTGCTGTAATAAAGTTTGTAGATTTCCATTGGCATTATAAGTATTTGCGTTTCTGGAATAATTTACCCAAACATTATTTTGCAATTTTTGATATAATTGAGTTAAAACTTCGCCATTGGTATTATAAGTATAAATATATAATTCTCCATCAGTCCAAGCATTATTTTGCCATTGTTCTTCGTATAAATATGTTAGCACATTCCCATTGTTGTTATACGTATAAGTAATTTTAAATGAATTTACCCAAGTGATGTTTTGCCACATTTCTACTAATGAAGTTAGCCTATTTCCATTATTGTTATAAGTATAAGTAATTTTCAATGAATTTACCCAAGTGATGTTATGCCACATTTCTGCTAATGAAGTTAGTTTATTTCCATTAGCATCATAAGTATCCGTAAGCCTAGATTTATTAACCCAAGCACTATATTGCCAATCTTCGTATAAAAATGTTAGTCTATTTCCATTGGCATCATAAGTATAAGTGTATTTTTCGTAATTAATCCAAGCATTGTTTTGCCATTTTTCTGAATTCTCAGTAAGAATCAAACCTTGCGAATTATAACTCCTTATATATCTCTTAAATGTATTTAATGTGTCATAAATAACTATTGTATCCCAATTCCAAGTTATAGCTTTTTGGTTTTGTAAATTTGGCTTTATTGTCAAATATTCCATATACGGAAAGGATTTTTGCATCAAAGAAATTACTTTTTCATTATCAAGATTAGGTGTTGGATAGTTTTTTTGCTGTGCTTGTAAAAAAGTAATTATTAATAAAAATAATACTGTAAAAAAGATTATTTTCTTCATTGTTGTATGTATTTAAGAGATGTATTTTGGAATTATAAAAATCTCTTTATAATTCTACAGTAGTAATAAGCTCTTTAATTACCTGTGTCATTTTAGGTTCGGCGGCTTTGGCGGCTTCAATTACTTCTTGGTGCGATATTTCCATTATTTTGCCTTCTACACCTAAATCGGTAATTACCGAAACTGCAAAACAAGGAATATCACTATGGCGGGCAACAATAACTTCGGGAACGGTTGACATACCTACTGCATCGCCACCAATAATTCTGAAAAGTTTATATTCAGCCGGTGTTTCGTAAGTAGGTCCTGTAACTGCTACATATACGCCAACTTGATAGTTTACATTGTTCTTTTTGGCAATCTCAATGCCTTTTTCAATTAAGGCTTTATCGTAAGGAATGTGCATATCAGGGAAACGAGGTCCTAATTCGTTGTGATTTTTACCTAATAGCGGATTATCGCCCATCATATTAATATGGTCGGTAATTATCATCATATCGCCAATTTTAAAATTGGGATTCATACCACCACTGGCATTTGAAAGTATTAATAATTTAATTCCCAACATTTTCAACACACGAATAGGAAAAGTTACTTCTTGCATGGTATAGCCTTCATAGTAATGAAAGCGCCCTTGCATAGCAACTACTTTTTTATTGCCCAATATACCAAAAATCAATTGTCCACTATGCCCTTCTACTGTAGAAACAGGGAAGTTAGGAATAGATTTGTAAGGTATTGTAAATTTAATGTCTATTTCATTGGTAAGATTACCCAATCCAGTGCCTAAAATAATGCCAATTTCGGGTGCAAAATCAATTTGTTGTTGGATAAAATCAGTGGTTTGTTTTATTTTTTCTAACATATTCTACTATTTGTTTATCAAACTTTTCTTTGTATTTTTTATGAAATTTAACTTCTATTGGAAGATAAAAGAGCGGCAAATTTACAAAAAAATTCATTAGTGGAGTATCTTTTATTCTCATGGCATCCTTCTCGGTAGTTACTATTATTTTGTTTTTCGAGAAAATATTTTCAAACTTTTCCTTAATTTTCTGCATATCTTTAGCTTGATATTGATAGTGATCCCTGAATAATATTGTTTCAACATAATCTGCTAAAGATTTTAATTGATCTTCGAGTGGATATGGATTGGCAATTCCAGCAAACATAAGTATGGTAGAAAATTTCCCAATAAGTATTTTTTCAGCAAACGTATTCATTGGAACTAAATTTCCATAATCAATATAAGAATAATACACGTTTTGGTTGGGTTCGATTTTCATTTCTTCTTCCATAGATTTGCATGTAATGGGAGAAAGAATAGGTGGGCATTTGGTTACAACAATAATATCGGCACGTTTCATTCCTTTTCTCGATTCGCGCAAACTACCACTCGGAAGAATATAATCTTGTGAAAATGGTTTATAAAAATCTGTTAACAATACTGATAATCCAGGTTTTATGTATCTGTGTTGAAAAGCATCATCTAATAAAACGACTTCTGTTTCTGGTTTTTGTTCCAATATATTTGAAATTCCTCTCACTCTTTTTTCGTCCAAAGCAACACAAATCTCTGGAAACTTTTTTTTATATTGCAAGGGTTCATCACCAGCGGTTTTGGCTGTAGCAGTTTCGTCAACCAACATAAAACCTTTGGTTTTCCTACCATACCCACGACTTAGCGTGGCGGCAGTAAAATCATTATGCAATAACCTGATTAAGTATTCAATATGAGGTGTTTTGCCAGTACCGCCTACACTTAAATTTCCTACCGAAATTACTGGAATAGTAAACGATTTTGATTTAATAATCTTAAAATCAAACATTTTATTTCTCACAAATATAATTACTCCGTAAAGAACAGCAAAAGGAAGTAAAAGCAAACCTGTAATATTCATGTAATGAATAGTTTGTTTATAATTTGCCTTATACGTTATAGTTAGATAAAAGTTCCAAAGGAGTGATTTTATAATAAATGTTTTTATTGAGAAACAAACAATTAGTTAAAATCCTTTCTTAAAAATCGTAATAAAAATTATGTAAGCTACTACGAATCCCAACATAAAAATAGGCAGTATGATTTTTGGATAAATCAGTAATTTCAAATCTATCAGTAACTCCAACACACATATTCAGATTAGTTCTTGGGTTAATGAGGTACGAAATACGGAAGTCGTTGTAAATAACATTGGTTTTTACGCCTTGCCCTACAAAATTATTATATGCTTTTGGGTAGTCTTCATAAGACCTAAAAATATCTTTTCCAAAATTAACACCAGCACTATCAGCACCATAAAGAATATAATTTAACTTATATTCGGCAAAAAATCGTTTGTAATTATATTTAACAATAGAAACAGATTCCCAAAAATTAGCTCCCACAGGATGAGCCAATGCCTGATTGTAATGTCCATAATTTTGCAAAGATGTACGATGCGAATAAGTATAGGGTCTTACGTAATTAAATTCGGTTTGCACGTACAATGACTTAATATTAAACAAATCAAAAGCTTTAGCACCTAATTGAAAAGCTTGTTTGTTGCCCCACCAACCATTTCCTGCACGAATTTCACTTAATTTGAATTCGTCTAACATCAATTGTCCATAAATTAAATACCTGTCAGCCAATTTATAGGAAATATTAAAGCCCAACAAAACATTATCGGGCGAACCAAGCGAATACTCAACAGGACGAAAGAAAATAATCGGATTCAAATAATTTAATTCAAAACCTCTATAACCGGAACTATCTTGTGCTTTCCAAATAACAGCCTCAAATATACCAATGTTTAATCTTTTGTTTACAGCATAGCTTAAATAATGAAAACTACCGTATTTTTTAGGAAAAACTAAATCATTAGGATTGGGCGTTTGTAAATCTTGAAACTCGGCATATAAATTTGTATATTTAAGTCGCCAAACATTGGTGGTTATCTTTAAATACGGGTAGTTATAAGCATTATCGGATAATAAGAGCGAGCGATACCCATCGCCTATAAAGTTTTTGCCATGCCCAAATTGAAAATTAAAATACTTTGAAGGTGTGTAAGAAATATATCCACTTGCCCAAGAAAAATCAAAGGAAGTTTTTCCAAAACTTCTTACTCTTCCTTGTCCTGGAATAACGCCAGTAGTAGCAATATTACCACTTAAATAATCTACAAAAGAAGCTTGATTTTCGTAAAAAGTAGTGGAAAATGAAAAATTCTTTCCTATGCTACCTTCCATTAAAAAGCCTCTGGTATTGATGTATTTTGTGTTATTATTTCCTTTAAGTTCTTTGCCTAATTCAAAATTAATAACAGGGTC
>CAYTJB010000168.1:0-1876 GCA_964437995.1 uncultured Bacteroides sp.
AAAATTATATCCATTTAAGTGATTTCTACCAACAAAAACGCGATTTTTTTGTATCTCAAATTAAAGATTCTCGCTTTAAAATCGTTCCTTGTTTCGGAACTTATTTCCAATTATTAGATTATAGCAATATAACAGACGAAAAAGAAACTGATTTTGCTATCAGAATGACCAAAGAGCATAAATTGGCTTCCATTCCACTTTCTCCTTTTTATCATAATAATAAAGATAACAAGATGTTGCGTTTCTGTTTTGCAAAAATAGAAGAAACCATGAAAAAAGCAGCTGAAATTTTGAATAAAATTTAAAACCGCACTAAAGCTATTTACGTTTTCTGAGTTTTAAAGTTTTTGTTTTATAATCTATTGAAGCTCTGTATTTATAAAGTATATCACTACCTAATACGCCATCAAAAGCTTGCAAGCCCAATTTCTGGTACGATTCACTTACATGCTGCATATCTATCACAATAGCAGGATAGTCGGTAATTTCAAATTCTCCTATTGTTAAGCTTTCCAAAACAATAGATTTACTTTCAAGTGTGTTTGTTCCTATACCGGCTGAGAGTATTTCGTTGTCGATAAATGTTGTACTGCCCAAATAGTTTGCTATTCGTGATAAATCAAAAACTGTTTTAGAAGCACCAGTGTCAATTAATAAATAGGCAGTTTTATGGTTTATTTCCACTTCAATCAAAAGGTGGTAGCCATTGTCTTCAATTTTTACAAGTTGAAAAGGAATTTTTGTAATCATATTTTTTAGTTTATAACGTTTTTAAAGTTTATAAAGTAACTTTACATAAACTTTTTCGCCAAATTCATAACTCATCATTTATCATTAATAAACAAAGCTACTTCCACCTAAAAATTCGCGAAGAATAGATGTTGGTGGAATTTCTCTCTCGGAAATTGGCAAAAAGTAAGATATAAACTTTTGTAAGCGAACAGCTTCTGCGTATTCTGGCATATTTTCGGGAACTACTTTTAAGATAGGTTCGGCAAAAGTCTTTAAAACGCCTAATTCGTACAACAATGCTGAGTTAAACATAATATCAGCATTTTCCTGATAAGGAAAGATATTTTGGTCTTCGCCTTTTCGTACACTTTTCCAACGCTTTAGTGTATCTAATGCACTATATCCTCTGTAACGGTAATCACGAACAATTCTTCTAATCAAACGATTATCAGTTGTGGGTATTGGATTTTGCTTGTCAATAGCTAATTGTGTAAGTGCCGAAACAAAAATTTTATATTTCAGCTTTTCTCCTATCAAATGAGTAAGTTTTGGATTTAATCCATGTATGCCTTCTATTATAACTAAACTATCTTTTGTAAGTTTTAATTTAGTATTATCATAAAACCTTTTGCCTGTGGTAAAATCGAATTTTGGAATTTCAACTGCGTTACCTGCCATTAATTCCAGCAAATCATTATTAAATTGTTCAATATCAAGAGCTTCTATGCATTCAAAATCATATTCACCGTTTTCGTCGCGAGGAGTGTGTTCTCTGTTTATAAAATAATTATCTAAAGAAATTTGTACTGTCTTAAATCCTAATACTTTTAGTTGTATTGATAATCTTAAACCGAAAGTGGTTTTTCCTGAGGAAGAAGGTCCCGAAATAAGAATTAATTTCGTTTCGTTTCGTTTTTTGTTTTTTGAGGCTACCGGTTTGTTCGAGTTGGATTTTGTAGTGCTGGTTGCTACTGGAATTCGCGTTGAGGATCTTTTGAAATTCGCTGCCGGCGAACGAGTTGTTTCGCGAGGGAATGTTGTAGGTGTTCGAGTTGCTGGAGCTCTTGGGATTCGGTAGCCGCAAAGGAGTCGGCGAGTGAGACGAGGAGTTCGTCGTCGAAAATGATTGCGTTGCGACTGATCG
>CAYTJB010000168.1:1886-3914 GCA_964437995.1 uncultured Bacteroides sp.
GCCCGAAATAATAATTAATTTAGTTTCTTTTCGTTTTTTAAAAATATTATCAGCAATTTTGGCTATTTTTTTTTCGTGCAATGCTTCAGAAATCTTAATAAGCTCAGTAGCTCTTTTTTCAATTACAGCAGTATTAAGCGAACCAACATAAGGAACTTCTAATATTTCGCACCATTTCTTATGTTCGCGAAATATTCTGAACATTTTATTTTGTGCTACAACATCCTCAATTTCATTGGGCTTACTTTGTTTTGGAACTTGTAGTAATATTCCATTAAAATACTTCACAATATTAAATTTGGTAATATATCCAGTACTTGGCACTAAATAACCATAAAAATAATTGATAGTACTTTCCAATAAATAAACTGAAGAATACAATTGATTTCGAGTTTTAAAAAGCTCTGATTTGTCGGTTAAATCATTGGCATCAAATAGCTTGATAGCTTCTGTTGTTAGTATTTCTTTTCTTGTAAATGGAATGTTTTTGTCAATAATTTCTTGCATTTTGCTTTTTATCAAAGCAATGGTTATATCGTCTAATATCAAGTGTGAGTTTGTTACTTCGCAATACCAACCTTTTGAAACAGAATGCTCAATATTTAGTGTAGCTGACGGATGAATTTCTTTAATAGCTTTATAAAGCACAAATGCCAACGAGCGTATATATACACGAATCCCGATAGGATGTGTAATGTCAATAAAATGTATAGTTTTAGGTTTGAAAACCTGATAGCTTAATTCTTTCAGTTTATTGTTAACCAAAACGCCCAAAATAGGCTGTTTTAATGAAATTTGTAAATCTTTTGCTATTTCGTTTAATGTAATACCTATTGGATATTCTTTCTTACTATCGCAATTAGTACAAATAATCTCAATCATAATTAATTGGCATTTTTAATATTATTGAGTAAAGTTACAGATTTATTGTTGATTTGTGTTTGATAATTTTGTTTTTTTTATAAACCTTACATAAAAATGCTTGCCGTAAACTTAAATGCCCAATTATCAATACCTTTATCAAGTTGATAAGCTCCATAACGATAGTATGCTCCAATTCCAATGCCAGAAAAACCAAAATTTAAAAGGTTGTTTATACATAAACCCGATTCGAAATAGCCTTTTTTAGGCGATTGTAATGTAATACCTCTGTGATTTTCAATATTATCCATACTTCCAATCATTGCATTGTTTAATACCACCACTTCGGGTGCAAACTTTTTTTTGCGAAATAGCAACGACCCGAAACTATGTCTAAACATTAATGATGCATAGCGATTGCTCACAAATTCATTGTATCGCATGGTATTAAATGTATATGGAATATCAATATAAGCACCATTATATCCTGCTTGTCCAACATACAGCATATTATAGGGTAGATTTTTATCAATATAACCGCCTAAAACTACAAATGTTGTCTTTCCTAAATAATTGCTATAAAAGCTTTTTTCGATTTTTGCTTCCATTTTTTGATAATCGTATTCTCCATCCAAAATTCCTTTTATTCCTTTTGTGTAATTTAAACAAACAATAGGGTACTTTGTAGGAATAGGAACAAGCATATAACGCGATTTCATGTATTTTTCTTTGTAAGCATACCTTAAGCCCAATTGTAATTCAGTATAATTGAACTGATTGCTTAAAATAGTTGTATTTTGTTGTGTAGTAGCATATTCATAATTAAAAACTGGTGTTTTTAGTATTTTGCTAAACGAAATATTGGCTTGCATATACCTAAATGTGCGAAAACTGACGGAAGCACTTGCTTTTTCTGTTTTATCAAAAAAATCTACAAAAAACTCATGAAAACTTCCTTCAAAAAAACTTCTTTTATCTTTATAAAAAGACAAACCGCCGCTTTCGCTCAAATCATTTGAATAAGCTAAATTCAACTTTAAATCCCAAGGTTTATAAAAGAAAAAAGAAACATCGCCACCATATTTATGAGCTTTATCGCCAAAGCCATAGCCCCAGTATCCGCCAATGGAAAATGCAGTTGATAATTTATCGCTGGTATGTATGCCT
>CAYTJB010000168.1:3924-6728 GCA_964437995.1 uncultured Bacteroides sp.
ATTAACGTTTATAAATTTATCTATATCTAAATTAATAATACCCCAAGGGATTTTGTTATTCATCAATGCAAGTATTACATTGCTCAATTTTTCAAAATTTAGTTTTTCTCCAACACTATCCATAACATAATAGGTTTTTAGTTCTTTTTTTGACAAAGAATCTACACGATGAAGGTTCCAAAATATTTCAGGTTGCAAATTAGCACTATCTTTGATTTCTAATTCAATATAGCTAAATGTTTTTTTAGGTATGTCGGGCGAAATTAAAATATCTTTGAGGTATCCGCGAGCATTAGCAATTAACGGATAGGGTAACTCATCAAACTGAAAAGTTAGGTCGGTATTTAATTGTACAGGAAACCATTGTTTGCCATCAATCAACTCATACTTTTGCTGAATAGAAATACTTACACCTTTTTCTTGTTCAATAACAGGTTCTGCCGTTGCGTTTTCAATAGCCCATTTATTGGTATTAATGTATAATAGTCCTTTTAAACCTTCAAAATTTTTGTTTCTCTTTGGTTGGTAAGAAATAATAAAAGTAGTGTCGTTATTTTCGTTGTACAGCGTATCTTCCATTTGATAGTAATACTTAGAAGTGCATCCATTACTAATAGGATTAACATAGTTTTTTTCAAGTACAGTAAATCTCTCGTTGTAAAAAGAAAAAGATTGAAGTTGAGAACCAATAAAAGCGAAAATAGGATTTTTAAAGCCAGAAACTCTTGAACCTATCACTTCTTCATAGTTTTTATCGGGTTGTAAAAATTTGCGTTTGGTAACGCTTTCTATCATAAAAATATGCTGATCATTAAAGAGTTTTTTCATTTTAATAGCAAAACTATCTCTAATAGACTTGCTATTGTTGGTAATTGTATCTGTTTTAGAAGTAAAAATCAACTTATTGTAGGAAGTATAGGCAAAGGAATGTTGCTTTTCAGGATTATTAAGATCTCTGTTTGCCAATACGTTCCTAATGATGCGATGGGCAGGATTTTCGCCTGCAACAATTGTAACTTCTGCCAATTGCAATTGTTTTTCTTGCATACGAATAATTAGGTTGGTTTTATTATCAGTAATACTAACAATTTTGGTTTCAAACCCCACATAACTTAACTTAATACTCGTAATTTCTTCGGAATATTTAAGCGTAAATTTCCCGTCAATATCTGTAGAAGTGCCTTTGGTAGAGTTATTAGCAACCATGTTCACAAAGGCAAGCGGTTCGTTGGTTTTGGCATTTATAACTTTTCCGCTGATACTGTATGATTGTGCTTTTAAAGCAATTGTAAGAAATGTGAAAATAATTGCTAATGATAAGTTTTTCTTATAGTTACTCATAAATATAAATTAATTTTAACACTGTTGATTAGTAATTTTATTCAACGATAGTAAATTCTAATAATTTAGCATTCAAATTCTGAATGGTGTCAAATATTTCTTTTACTTCGTTGGCTTTATTAGCAGAAACTTGTTCGCTTACAACACCCAAATAGCTTGTAATTCTTATTGTATTAGGCTGTGGTTGGTCTATTGAAACAACTAAATTTCCAAAACTATTTTTGACTTCAATTTTCTGAAATTCTTGTTTTAATTTAACGTTTTTTGCAAACTGAATCAAATAAGAATAGGTATCTGTTCCGCAAAAATCAGGATAAAAATCCAAATACCTTTTATCCGAAAAGTTAGGGCATATAATATGATTGAACCAATTATTAAGGGAAATGGAATAAACAACTCCTTCTTTTTTTACGATATTATTGCATGAATATTGAGCTTTAATGCTTGTTTTAAAAGGAAATTCTTTTTCTTCGCTAACAATTTCTTGTTTTATTAATTTTGCATTATTATCAATTTCCCAAATTTTTTGACCATACTTTTTATTAATGCTAGGTTCTATAAAATTACTTTTGTAAAGCCCTCTGGTTAACGTTGAATATTGTCCTAACAGCAATATTTTGGCATCAAATTTTGTAGTAAGATTTTCGATATCAACATCTACCATTACGTTGCTTTTTCTTGAATTATTTGCAACACTGCTCGAAAGTGTCTTTATCGTTCGAAATTGCTCCTTCATAGGCTTTTTATAATCTAAATAATCATCTACATTTATTAATTGAGTTTTTGTATTCTCAAAATAAAATGGGAGTTCATCTAAGTAATAGCCAAATTTCGATTTTTTAGGATAAATAAAATGAACCTTTCCATTTTTTAAGAAAGGTGCAATTAAATAATCACCATCAAACATCGGACTAATAAACGTTTCACTTAATTCGCCTATCCTTTTGTCCATCAAATATGCCGTAAAATAATTTAATCCAATTTTAGAAATAAGTGCCACGTAAGTTGTATAACGGCTAATATCTCTTAATGTTTGGGCTGACAAATAATCGCCAATTCTCTCATCTCTAATATCAATACCTTTAAAAACATCAGTATCATTAGCAAATGCAAATTCGTTTGTAATTGCATTATGAATATTTTTCAATTTTTGCAAATTGAGGCTATCATTAGTTATTCCTTCCGTTTTGCTTGCAATAAATTTGTCTATTTGTAAAAACTGTGAAGTTTTAACACCTTGGTCAACCGACCTTAAAATATTAAGATGAGAAGCCTCCCTTCCATAAATAGCCATTACATAAGATGGAATAAATTTTTCTTCATAAGAATAAGGCAATGTGTACATGTATTCTTTTGGTTTGATAGATAAAACAAAATAAGGGAGCGATAAATATGGACGGGAATTAGGTTCATCAATACATCCAGCTAATTGATTTCTTTTCCAAAAATATTGTTTTTGTTGT
>CAYTJB010000169.1:0-4874 GCA_964437995.1 uncultured Bacteroides sp.
GCACTGCCTTTGTGTCCGATAACAATTCCTTTTTGCGAATCGCGTTCTACAAAAATAGTAGCAGAGATTTTATCAATAGTTGGTTCTTCTTTGTACGATTCTACAATTACTTCGCAAGCATAAGGAATTTCTTTTTGGTAGTTTTCAAAGATTTTTTCGCGAATAATTTCCGAAGCAAAAAACCGCATGGTTTTGTCAGAAATTTCATCTTTAGAAAAATACGGCGGCGAATCGGGTAATTTATCTAAAATACTTTCAACCACTTTTTCCATATTAAATTTGAGCAAAGCCGAAACAGGAATTACTTCGGCTGTTGGAAACTTTGATTGCCAAAATTTCATTTTCAATTCTACTGTTTCTTGATCGGAAAGGTCAATCTTATTGATAATAATAATAGTTGGTATTAATGAATCTTTAACGGTTTCAAGAATTTCTTGGTTTTTAAAATCTTCGCCAATATCGGTAACCAACAAAAAAACATCAGCATCTTTCAATGCCGACATTACAAAACCCATCATGGATTCGTGTAATTTGTAATGAGGATTAACAATACCAGGCGTATCAGAATACACTATCTGATAATCTTCGGCATTTACAATTCCCATAATACGATGGCGGGTGGTTTGTGCTTTTGAAGTAATAATAGAAAGCTTTTCTCCAACAAAAGCATTCATAAGAGTTGATTTTCCTGCATTTGGATTACCCAAAATATTAACAAAACCCGATTTATGTGCCATTTTTACAATTATTGAATAATACAAAAAAAGGTCAGCTTTTGACTGACCTTTGTAGCGGGAGCCGGATTCGAACCAACGACCTTCGGGTTATGAGCCCGACGAGCTACCACTGCTCCATCCCGCATTATATCTTTAGTTTACGAACAATCTCTTTTCAAAAATTTGAGAGTGCAAAGATACTACTATTTTTTACTTTTACAAAATAATAAACAGATATAACTTAAAATTTAATAACTTTTCTTACCGTAAGTTGGTTTTGCTGTTGAACCCGAAGGTAATAAATGCCTTTTGCAAACATACTCATATCAATAGTTGTGTTAAATGCACTATTGGACGATTCGTAAGTGTTGTTCCAAATAAACTGTCCTGTAATAGAAACTAATTGCAATTGTAGTTTTTCCGAAGTAAGCGTAGGTAATTGGATGTACAACATTGAATTTGTTGGGTTTGGATAAATACTTAAATTACTCAAAGGATTATTTTCGTTAATAGATAAAACAACATTGATATTGTTTGTAATGGAATCAACACCACAAGCATTGGTTGCTATAAGGTTAACATTGTAGCTACCAGAAGAGCTGTAAGTATGTGTTGGGTTGGCTTGTGTAGAGGTTGTACCATCGCCGAAATGCCACAAATAAGTATTTCCTTGAGTAGTTGTATTGGTAAAGTTAACGTTAAGTGAATTAGCATTGTATGTGTACGAGGGCGTAGGATTTGTTGTGTTGATATATGCGTTTAAAGGTAAGCGGTTGCTACGACAAGCTTCGCCTTGTACTTCCCAATCGTAAAAATAGTAATAATAACTTGTTGGATTTGTAGTAGCACTGCTGTATTTTATAACAATATTATTGCCAATTTGATAAGGATAATTTACTCCTGCATTATTTCTATATAAATTAGGATTATCAGGTCCTGCTAAACGTAAATTGTTTTGAACAGGAATATTAAAGTCAAGTATTACACGACTTGTATCTTTAGGTACGGATACAGTTTTACTTGCTAAAACAGTTCCTGTACTGTTTTGTAATTGGAAAGTACGACTACCTGCTGAATTGGCATATATTTTTACACTTTTTATTTTTGATGGACTCAGGCAATCAAACACAAGATAATGAACACCTGTACTATTAAAATACCCTCCTCCTCCAGAATTATCAGTTTTAGCTCCGTAAATACTTGGTGCATTAACCTGTGATTCAATATAATAAGTGGTGGTTGAATTTAAGGTATTGGTATTAAAAACAGAACCCGTATCAATTGGCAAAGTTGCTGTTGGGGAGTTAAACCATTTAATAGTTCCATTTCCGCTTGCATGAAAAACAAAAGAAGTAGCTCCGCAATTAGCAGTGTCATTAGGTATAATAGGGTCAATAGGTTTATTTATGCTCACAACATTGTTTTTAATAAGAGAATCGGCACCATAAGCATTAGATGTATAAAGCTTTACAGTATAAGTACCATTGCTTTGGTAGATATGTGATGGATGTTGAAAATTTGATGTTGTTCCATCGCCAAAATTCCAAAGCCAGTTATTGGGCCCGTTTGTTGAAATATCAGTAAAGCTAATTACACCGGTACAATTTGTTGTATCAGAAATTTTAAAGTTGCAATCGGGAGCAACAGTAGGGTATGAACACAGCCAATTTACAATAAATCCTGTGTCTGTTTGCCCTCCATCACTGGTTTGCCTGAGTGTTATATTTCCTGTTGTAGAAGTAATAGTTCCTCCATTGGGTAAGGTGGTACCTGTATATTTCCCAATAAGTGTTGATGAGGTGGAGTTTCCATCGTAAACATATAAATAATCGTAATTAGTTTCAAAACTAAAATTTGTAAATGTTAAGGTTACAGAAGTTGCACCATTTGGCGAAATAATAGTAGTAACATCACTATTATCTGAATAATTGTTTGTTCCTCCATTATCATACAAAATTCCATTGCAAGCAGTAGTTGTTAAACTCCCTGTTTGAGGCATGGTAACAATACAAGGATTTGATGGTAATACACTAATATATTGAAGTTTAGTAATGCTATCAATTCCGCAGTTTCCTCCATCTGCTACTAATTTTACAGTGTATGTTCCATAATTGTTATAAACATGTGTGGGGTTTATTAAGTTGCTGGTAGTAGTACCATCGCCGAAATCCCAAGAATAACTACCTCCATTATTGCTTTGATTTACAAAATCTACATTTGCAGGTGCTTGGCAAAAGATAGCATTGTCGGCAATAAAATTACTTTGTACACCAGATACATAAGCATTGCCAATACCTACAGCATGAAATGCATTGGTAACACTTTGAACAGCTTGACTGCAATTACCATACAAATCAGCAGCTGCAATGATAGCATAAAGGCGTGCATCAGCATATTGCGAAGTATTTATTAAATAATGCGTTAATAAACGAAATGCAATAGCTCCGGCTGTATCAACACCAACTCCTGTTACGTTGTATGTTTGATTAATACCATTTGTGCCACTTCCTCCTACAGAAAGAAAATAAAACCAATGATTTAAAACACCTGAATTGGTGTGTACGCCACAATAATCATTCGCATTACTAGGTGTACAGCCTATCTGATTAACCCAATATGGTCCACCATAAGTACCCGGATCGTTATAAGTACCCGGATTTGACATAGAACGCATAGGAGTTCCAATGTCTTCGCCCATTAACCAGTTAGCTGTTGCAGGTTTTGCATAAAATTCGATGGCTGTTCCAAAAATATCGCTGAAAGCTTCGTTCATAGCACCTGATTCGCTTTCATAATCTAAATTAGCAGTAAAAGTAGTAAGACCGTGTGTAATTTCATGTGCACAAATATCAAGTGCAACAAGTGGTTGCCAAGAGCTATTACCATCTCCATAAGTCATACGTTGTCCATCCCAAAATGCATTAGCATAACTTACGTCATAATGCACATAACTTTTAATTTTAAAACCTAAGTTATCAATACTATTTCTTTCGTATCTGTACCAATAATAATCCCATGTTTTTTCAGCTCCCCAGTGGGCATCAGTGGCAACTTCGTCTTTTGCAGTATTTACATTGTTCCAGTTATTGTCTGTATCAGTAAAATCAACTGCATTTCCATAGTTAGTACCTGTTAGCATATTATAGGTTTCAACGCCTTGTCCTCTGGTGGTTTCGCGAAGTCTGAAAGAAGTTGGGCTTGTACTATCAGTTTTTATTGCTTGTGTGCCGCTATATTTTGTAACAGCAGTACCGTTAGCATTGCCTTCATGTATTAAATTATTTTCAAAAACAATTGCTCCCGTTGAAGCATCTACGTAATAAATGGCTCGTTTTAGCGGTTTATCGGCATATACATTAAAACTATAGGTGTATTTGTATTGTTGAGTAGTTTTATCTTTTAGTAAAATTATTTCGCCTTTTGGATAATAAGTTGCACGTGGGTTGTTGGTTTCTTTTTGTAAAAGATTTTCTTCTTCAGGCATCTGCCATTTATATCTTTGTGCATTTATTTTGTCCAAAAGCTTCTGTAATACAGCACTTTCTGATAAGGCAATAGTATTTAAAATAGTTATGTTTCTAAATAAATTCCCATTAACTGCATATATTTTTTCATTGTTTACATGCACTATAAATTGAGCATCATGTATAGTGTGGCTTTCGTAAGTAAGCTCATAACGGTAATGAATATTGCCCAATTGGTCTTTGTTGCTGTTTATTAGTTTAGTATCAAAGCTTTCGCCAACTTTTAATATGTTATGTAAAAGGATATTAAGGTTTTCAAATGGAACTTCAGAACCTTTGGCAAATTTTAAATAAGTAGGAATTACATTGCCTTTAGTAAGTACTATCATTTCGGTTCCTGGTATAATTTTTTTTGCATCGCCGCCGTATAAAATAGTTTGAGCAGATGTTAAGTTGCTGAATAATAATATATTCAATAAAGTAAATAAATAAGTTATTTTTCTCATTTTTAGTAAAATTAAATTTTTTATAAAAGTACTAATTTTTTGATATTTTTAAGAGGTTAATTTTTGTAATTAACTTAGATTTAACAATTCATAGGTTGACATTTTTTTATTGATAGCAAGTATTACTGAAAATTATCACTTATTTTTTGTTTGAATATTTTTTTTACATTTGCAGCTTAAATTTTAAA
>CAYTJB010000169.1:4884-6694 GCA_964437995.1 uncultured Bacteroides sp.
AATACCGATCAAGATATTACCTATACTTCTTTTAATAAAGTAAGTACCATTTCGGAAACCGACCAAAATGGAGATGTAAACGAAGCGAGCTTTGTATATGGTGCCGATTACGAAAGACGGGCGATGACTACGATAACTACACCCCCTAATTCGTATGCCCAATATTACACAAAATATTATACACATGGCAATTACGAAGAAAAAAGAGACTTAAATGCAGACGAAGTAGTTAGCAGAGATTGCTATATTTTTGCAGGCGATGGACTGGCTGCTATTTATCGTTCTTCCGATGCAACAGGCGATGCAATGTATTATGTACACAAAGACCACTTAGGCTCGTTGGATGTAATAACTAACGAGAGTGGCACTATTGTTGATAAATACGCTTTTGATGCGTGGGGCAACCGCCGTATGCACGATAATTGGACGCAAGCCGACAACACGCCTCATTTGTTTGACCGTGGTTTTACCGGACATAGCCTGTCCCGTATTTCTAACGGGAAGCATTTAGATAAGTTTGGGCTTATAAACATGAACGGCCGCCTTTACGACCCTGTAGTTGCCCGCTTCCTAAGCCCCGACCCTTTTATACAAGCTCCCAATAACTCTCAAAACCTAAACCGCTACAGCTATTGCTTAAACAATCCGTTAAGATATACTGATCCGAGTGGATATCTTACTATATTTGGGCTGGATATTGATTTTGATTGGGGGAGTGCTAATATGTTTGGCCAAATTTTTGGTGCTTTTTCAGGTATGCTTTCGGGTATATTTGGTACTATATTTGGTTTTGGAGAAGAAGGAGGTCACGCAACATCCTGCGCCACTATACCATCATCAAATTTACACGGTGGCGGTGGAAGTGGCGGTAGTAGCGTAGGAGGTTATAGCGGCGGAGGCTCGGGAGTTGGTATTGGGAGTGGTTCCTTTATTGGTGTTGGCTTGGGTTTTAGTGGAGTTTCTATTTTAAACGGTGGAGGAAATGAAAAAAAAGATGGAGGTTTTTTTAATACTAAAAAAGAATTGCTTACATTTATGATGCACAACTCTTTTGAGATTGATGGTGTTGAAATTGGCGGTTTTAAATTAAGAGATAGAAATACAGACGAAATAATATATTTTGTTGACCCATGGGTGCAAAATGATGAAAGAAAGACACGTTGGCAATATAGGTTTGGACAGGATCAGTATGATATTGTTGAAAGGTACCATACCCATCCTTTGGGTGGGGAAGCAAGCTATGATGATTATATCTCTGCGTCAAGTTCTGGTCGTCCCGATTTTGTCATAAGAAGAAATGATGTTTTGGGCGTTTATAGATGGCCTGATTATGCCTCAGGTAAAATGCCGCCATTACGACGTGGACGTACACCTTATTCTGATAGTTGGTATAGTATTTATGATTTTTTGAACAATTAAATTTAATAATTATGAAAACGTTTAAATTATTTATTGCCTTAGTATTAATTGTTTATTGCAAGAATACTATGGCTCAAAAAACAAACGAAAAAAGCATTGCAACAATAAATAAAATTTTAATTACCAAAATAAGAGAAAAAGTAGATTCTTTGTATAAAAATGATACTTATCTTAATAAACATAATCTAAAACCCGTATATGTGTTATACATAGATAGATTAAATGAACGTAAAAAATCATTTGTTTTTTCTATGACCACTATGTTGAACCATTATGAACTCAAAGGAACTAATTCATCTCATAAATTGTGTTTTTCTGACAAAGTAGTAATAATCCGATTTAATCATAAAATAATAAATCCAAACTTAATTAATGAAGTTTTTGATAAATT
>CAYTJB010000170.1:0-6694 GCA_964437995.1 uncultured Bacteroides sp.
CAAATAATTTAAGGATACACTTTCAATATTATCAAAAATTTTAATGAATTAACTCATTAAACTTAACAGGTATATACCAACAGTATCAGCTAATACGTAAATAGAAAGAGAAATAATCATTAAAATTACAATAAATTTATAGTGCGATTTTAAATTGCTAAATCCAACAGTCAATAAATTTTGATTAGCAGAAAGAATCCCTTTTTTGATGCCTGTTGAAGCGTTATACAAATAATAAACAGGGAAAAAGTACAAAGCTGCGAATAAAAAAAAGAGAAAAGGGATGGCAGCATAAATTACAATAAATAAATTTCCCAAAGATTGAAGAACTATCATAGTCAACACTGCTATAAATATAAGAATTCCAATACAAAAAAAACCAATTATTGAAAGGAATTTTGACCATTTAGCAATTTCTAATAAAAATCCTTTGATTTCATTAGTAATCTCAAGCTTATTGTTTGTCGTTACATTTTCATTAAAATCTTCCATAGTAAATAAATTTTAAAAAATCTTACTCATAAGGCTTTTCAGTATCGCCCCGTTTTTTTAAGTGGGTTCTGGTTTCCACTATTATTTTTATATCCATCTCACAAGACTAAAATCTTGCCTGTGAGGTAAGTCGTTGTTTTTTGGATACATACGGAAAGCATAATCATAAACACCTGCTGTATTTGCAGGAATATCGCATTTGAATGTTAGCAGGTCGTTGCCCGATTTTTCAACAGTCATTTCAAAAATAAACATTGGCTTTTTAACTTCATCGTTTTCTTTTTGTCCAAATAAAACTTCAATACCCAAATCAATACCCGAAAGTTCGTTTAAGCTTATTTGTATTTCGGCTTTAAAACTTTCGCCCAACATTAGTGGTTTTTCTGTAGAATCGGGTAAGTTTATTGCTAAAATTTCAATACTATCCCAACTTCGCAATACCTTACGTTTCCAAGATGCAATATTTCTTGCCAACAAAAATTTATCTTTTACCATTAATTCGGAACGTTCAAATAATTTATTGTAATATTTATCGAAATAATCGTCTAATTGGCGTTTCATGGTAAAATGTGGTGCGATGTATGCAATGGTATTTTTTACATAAGTTATCCACTTTACAGGAATATTATTTGCATCTTTCTCATAATAAGCAGGAATAATTTCGTCTTCAAATATGCTGTAAATGGTTTCTGCATCTAATTCGTTTTGGAAATCTTGATTTTCGTAGGTCTGTTCTTCTTTTAAAGCCCATCCGGCTTCTGGTTTATAGCCTTCGGCCCACCAACCATCTAACACACTAAAATTGACAACGCCATTCATAATTGCTTTTTCGCCACTGGTACCGGATGCTTCGAGTGGACGAGTAGGTGTATTTAGCCAAACATCAACTCCACGTACGAGGTATTTAGCCAATTCAATGTCGTAATTTTCAATAAAAGTTATTTTACCAATAAATTCGGGTTGTTTTGATATTTCCATAATGCGTTTTATCAAATCTTGCCCTGCATTATCGTTGGGGTGTGCTTTGCCTGCAAACACAAATTGAACAGGCTTTTCGGGATTGTTTACAATTTGCGACAAGCGTTCTAAGTTAGAGAACAACAAATGTGCACGTTTGTAAGTTGCAAATCTGCGAGCAAAACCAATAGTAAGTGCATTGGGATTAAAAGCGTCCATTAATTTAAAAATCAATTTTGGATTGTCGTTCCTTTTGGTCATTTCATCAGTTAATCGAAGCCTTAGATAATCAATTAATTGCTGTTTTTGTTTGAGACGAGTATTCCAAATTACATCATTAGGTACTTCAAGTATTTTTCCCCAAAACTTAGGATTAGATTGATCAGCTAAAAATTTGTCGCCAAACTCTTTTTTGTATAATTGTTGCCACGATTTTGAAGCCCAAGTAGAAAAATGTACGCCATTTGTAACATATCCAACATGTATTTCTTCAGGAAAATAGCCGGGGTATAGTTTGCAAAACATTTCTTGCGAAACACGCCCATGTATGCGACTAACACCATTTACTTCCTGCGAAAATTTGAATGCTAATACGCTCATCGAAAATTTTTCGTTGACATCGTTTTCTACAAAACGACCCAAATTCATAAATTTTTCCCAGCTAATATTTAGTTTTTCGGAAAAGTAAGGCATATAAACTCTCATTAAATCTTCGCTAAAAGTATCGTGTCCGGCAGGAACTGGTGTATGAGTTGTAAATAAAGTTGATGCACGCACTATTTCTAAGGCTTCTTCAAATGCAAGCTTTTGATGCTGAATGTATTTCATCATGCGTTCGAGAGTAATAAATGCAGCATGTCCTTCGTTACAATGATAAATATTAGGTTTAATATCTAAGGCATCCAACATCTTAATTCCGCCAATACCTAATAATAGTTCTTGTTTTAAACGATTTTCGATATCGCCACCATACAAACGATGAGTAACTGAACGATCTGCATCTGAATTGTCTTCAATATCTGTATCAAGTAAATACAAAGGTATTCTGCCTACATCTACTCGCCATATTTTTGCAAATAATCTTCTCCCGTGCAATGCCAAACTTATTTTCATCCATTCGCCATTGGCATTTCTTACAGGAATTAATGGTAAATGTGCAAATTTTTGAGGTGTATAATTAGCTATTTGGTCGCCTGAAATAGAAATATTTTGTTGGAAATAGCCGTATCTGTATAACAAGCCCACTCCTACCATGTTTACATTGCAATCGCTGGCTTCTTTTAAATAATCACCGGCAAGCATACCCAAACCACCCGAAAATATTTTTAAGGTATCGTGCAAGCCAAATTCCATGCTAAAGTATGCTATTTGTTGCTTAGGTTTTTCTTTATTTTTAGCCATATAAGCATCAAATTGATCCGTTACTTTTTTGAGTTTAGCAATAAAGCATTCGTTTTTTTCTAAAGCTTTTAAAGCTTCCATCGAAAGTGATTCGATCAAAGCAATAGGATTGTATTTTAACTTCTCCCACAGTTCAGCATCAATCATTTTAAAAAGCTCAGAAGCTTCATAATTCCATGTCCACCATAAATTTTTTGTTAATCGTTGTAAACTTTCTATATTATGCGGAATACTTGGTTTTATAAGAATTTTTTTCCATTCGGGCTTTAATTCTTTATCTTTTTGAATAGAATGTGTAAACTCTTTGTTTTTTTTATTGCTAAACAAATTGGAACGAGTTAGTGCTTTGCTAATTGCCAATGAATAAGTATTGTGATAGTGTGTAATTAGGTTTTTCCACAAAGCACTTCGCGAAATATCAAAGGATTGTTTTCTTATTTCCAAAATACTTTCGGGCGATTTTAATAAGCATGCTAATACTGTATTGGCAATTTGATCAACTACTTCTGCATCGTTATCATCAGTTCTATCAATAACATTGATGCAAGATTGAGATAAATCGTGATCGTTTTTAATCCACAAACCAAAGCCTGCAAGTGTTGTAGTAATAGTAGGAATGTGGAATGCCAAACTTTCCATAGGCGTATAACCCCATGGCTCGTAGTAAGATGGGAACACAGAACCATCAAAACCAATCAGAAAATCATAATAGTCCATATTAAAAATACCATCGTTACCATTGAGATAAGCGGGTATAAAAAATATTTTTACTTTATCTTCGGGTGCATTAAGAAGATTGTTTTTCTTGATTTGGTTTATAACAGGGTCATTATTTGCATCATATAACCGATGAGTTGTATGTTTGTATAAAAGGGGATTATCAAAATCCGGGTTTTCAATTCTTTCAAGTAACTTAAATTTAGGCCCAACTTGATGAGCCGGAACAGCAATAACAGCAATAATTTCGCGAGTTATATCTTTTCGTTTATTGAGCTTTCCCATGGCATCAATAAATAAATCAATGCCTTTGTTCTTAAATTCATATCTTCCCGAATTAATAATCAATAAACTGTCTTCTTTTAAGGGTTGGTTTATCAATGCACTAAACACTGAAAGGATTTTTTTACGTGCTTCGGCTCTTTTAGTATCAAAAAAATCGGCAGTAGGAACAAAGGAATCTTCAAATCCGTTAGGTGTAACAAAATCGACAGCTTTGCCAAAAAATTGCTTACATTCGTTGTTGGTTATTTCGCTAACAGTTGTAAACCCATCGGCTTCTATTGCCGATAATTTTTCAAGCGAATATTTTGAAACTACACCAAATTCTTTGGAAATAATATCGGCGTTGTATGATTGCAAATTTTTATACAAAGGCAAGCCGTTTCCTGCAATACAACGTCCTAAAACTGTTGCATGTGTTGTAAAAACAGTACCTATTTGCGGAACAAATTTTTTAAGATAAAGTATGCCAGTACCCGTCATCCACTCGTGGAAATGAGCTATTATTTTGTCGGTAGTTGTTAAATTATAGTCATAAAAACTTTCAATAATTTTTGCAGCAGCATAGCCAAACAAAGCAGGCTCAATATAATCCCATTGTCCTGATAATGAATCTAATTTATAATGTTCCCAAAATTCGGCAAACACTTTATCTTTGTCTGCAAAATAATGTGTAAAATCTACCAAAAAAGTAATGGGATTTCCTGCAATATTCCATCGTCCAACCCTGAAACGTAATCCATTGGCTTCTGCTTCTTCTCGCCACGATTTATAAAGAAACTTATCTTCGGTAAACTCTGGATTTGGGGTATTTGCCATCCAAATATCAGGTCCTATAACTATGTAATTGTCTTTATAATCATTTACTATACTTAATGCTTTGGTTGATAATACTGTATAAATTCCACCTACTTTGTTGCAAACTTCCCAACTGCATTCAAATATAATATCGGGTTTTAATAATTGTTCTGTCATAAATTTTTATTTCTTTTTCTTTTTTCTAAATTGAGCGAATGAGATTATATATATAGACGGGTACTTCGTACCCGTCGGGTTTATCTTAGTAATTAATTAGGCTGATTAAAAATACTATTAAATAAAACTTGACATTTTACTTTGATTTCTTCTTTTAAGTCCGACTCTTCATTAAATTTAAATATAAAACCACCTATATTTGAAGTTGTCATGTAATGATTACTTAAGCAATCATGTTTATCTAAATTATTTTTTAGTTTACGTTCTTCGAAATATTCGAAATATGAATTTTCAATTTTTTTCAGTCCATCATTGAACTGATTAATTTTTTTTGAAGCATCATTACCAAAAATTAATTTTTTGAAATCTTTATTCTCGTTCATAATAATATCATTTAATTTCTACAACTTTTTATATTTATTTTTTTCTGTTTTTTTATTGCCTGACTGGTACGAAGTACCCGTCTTGTTTATCCTATAAAGCAACATCAATTCATTTTAAAAAGTATTGACGTTTAAATTTTTACTATGTTCTCGAAATACTCTTATTTTTGAGTTTATTATACGTTTCTTCTAAATTTTGGTCTTCTTCAATAGTTATTGGTCTTTTTTCACACGAACTTATAAAATATCTCATACCTAATTTTGAATTAGGGGAATTTTTATAAAGTATTTCAGCCTCGTGATGCTTTATTCTTCTTTTAGCAAGGATTAATTCGGCAGTAGCTTTCATTAAATCAATAGAATATATGTTAATTTTTGCTTTGTAACTACTCAATTTGGCACTAGCATTCATTAAATTATTAGATTCTATATTCCAATATAAGCTTTCAACAAATAAAACATTCTTTATTTCGATATAATCACAGAATTCAGATGCTACTATTATTGCTAGGTAGCTAAGTTTTAAATCGAAACCATTTTTATTTTTTATAAATTCTTTTTGCAATAATTCATTTATATTTTCTTTTCCAGAATAGATTACTTTATTAGCTTCTTTAATAAGTCGCTTAAGTTTACGCTTGATAAAAAACTCTTCTATTTTATATAACATATCAATTTATTTTATGGTTCTTATAATTTTTATTTCAATTTACTATTATGTTTAGGTTTTGGTCTGGTTAATAAATATCGAAGCAAGTGCTGATAATATTCCCAAAAGTATATTCATATTTTTTTATTTAAGTAGTTTTTATCGTAATATATGTATTTTTGAATATGAGAATTACATAAAGTGAATTTCTATGAATGTTTTCTCATTATTCATAAAGCAATTTAATGAACCTATGAAATTATTGTCATTAAAAATTTCATAAGTTATATATGTACCTATAAAATTTTCTCCACTTACTAAATAAGTTTTGTTTTCAAAACGCACGGGATCTTTAAAATTTTCTTCTGTCAATTCAAATTCTGTTTGAATTGTTTTTTTAGCTTTCTCTATTTGTAAGTTGAAATCTTCTTTTGAGAAATTATCTCTTTCAATTGTATGATAATGTATCATTTTCGTTTGTTTTAATTACTTTTTATGTCATTTCCTGCATTAAATTGCCACTAATTTAATAGCATTTTTAAGTTCTCGTACAAAAATAAATAAAAAAAAGATAATGCACTTCTTTTTTATTAAAATTGAGGTTCTCATAGCGACCCCAACCCCATCCCTTCCCCTGATAGGGGAAGGGAGGTTCTCCGAAGTTTCTTTTTTTGTTAATTCAAAGCAAAAAAAATGTAATAAAGCTCTGCTCAAGCACCTCTCCTTTTAGGAGAGGCGGGGGTGTGGTTGTATAAAATCGTTTCAATTTTTTGTTTTGCTATAAATGCAAATAAACAATTATCAAAAGCAATTAAGGTTTTGAGGGGAAAATAAACGA
>CAYTJB010000171.1:0-6672 GCA_964437995.1 uncultured Bacteroides sp.
ATTTGTGCATAACTTATTTCTTTCTAAAAAGCACAATAAATGATAGTATCAGTCCCATAAAAAACAAAGGTATAATTATATAAAGATAAGTTGGGCGGTATAAAATATCTACTTCACCACTGAGATTGGCTGGCTTTATAGTTAACAATCCTTTGCTTTCTGATATTAGAATATCTTTATTGTTTGATTTCCAACCGAGTAAGTAGTTTGTATTCAATTGTATTTCCGAAATAGTATCAAAAGTATATTTTATGTGTATTTTAGCTGGGGTATATGATTGAATTACAGCATTACCAATTCCTTTTATCAAATATATTTCGCCTTTATATTCTGTATCATTAATTGACTTTATATTACCTTGTATAAATGCTGGTTCTCCTGAGTTTTTTGCACCTGTATTTGTATTAAAGTAATGTGTAAAATCAAAACCCCAACCTTCGGAAGCTTTGTTTACTGTTTTGTTAATTGTATTACTTTTTATTAATGTATTAAAAATCTCAGTTTTACAAGTACTATCTTCATAAGTAAAAACTTTATAAAAAGGATAAGAAGACACAAAAATAGATTCTGCAATCAACAATCCAATGATGGAATAAAGAAGTATATAGTGAAGTTTGTTTTTATAATAATCCAATGCGTAACAAAGCATAATAGCAAACATTAAATATGAGAGTATAAACAACCGAGTTTGAACATGAGCATTGTTTACAATTGGTATTTTTTGAAATAAACGCCAAGGATTTATCTCAGAAAACCAACCCGAACCCATCCAAAAAAAGAATGCTGCAATTAAAATATAGCCAACAAACATTTTTTTTCTCACAATAATTAAATAGGTAATAGTAAGAGCTCCGCCGAGTATTCCAATATATACACCTACTTCATGAAATTGAAAGGGAATGGATATTCCATTAATTTCTTTTAAAATACCTTGAAATGGGTCGAAAAGGCAATGTAAAATGTATCTGATAGGTATGTTAACAAATTCCATTATTGGAGTTCTTGATTTGTGTAGCCATAGAAATGGTAGTAGTTTTGCCGATGAAATGGAAACAAATATAAAAATACTTATCAGTGTCGTTTTCCATTGTTTATATAATGATTTTATAAATTTAATAGGGCTTAAATCGTTTATACAAACAATTATAGCCATCATTAGCAATAAGTTTGTAAAAATAAATGTATAAATAGCACCATCGAGCAAGTAAAACGCATTTAAAAGTGCATAGTATATTTTAAAATTCCGCTCTTGAATTCTTAGAATATAATAAAAAGCCAATCCTATAAGCTGGAACGAACCAAAAATAATATGCCCTTCAGAAAAATGTAACGTAAACCATGATGCATGAATAAAAATAATACTTCCAACTATGGCTATGTTTTTATTTATGTTTAAGAAAGTGATAAGCTTATAAAATCCAAACGACCCAACAATGGCTAATGTAATGAGTGCAAATAAATTTGCATAAGGTGCAGTAAATAAAATATCAAAAATAACAAATGGGCTAAAAACCCTTGATTGCGGATTTGCCAATATGTCAACACCTCCTAATATCCACGGATTATGTATAGGAAATACTTTATATTGTAATATTGATGAGTGAACCACAAGACTTAATCCATTAAAATAGCCCCAATCGCGAACCAATGCAATTTTACTTATTTTAAATAGTGGTATTAAAAATGGAGTAATTGCTGAAATTATTAGAATTAAATATCGCAATAAATCTGTTTTCTTTTCTGAAAAAATTTTGCTAATAGATTTTTGTTGTAGCATAATTTTAGGCTAAGCTCTATTTATGGTTATTATTTAATAGCAAACAGAAAGATATAGCTATTTATTAGCTTCAATTTTAAATAAACTTTTTGCTTTATAAACGCTAATAACTATCACTAAAATCAAATTGTTTTTTTTCGTCTTTTATTTCCTGATTGAATTTTTTACAATCAATTCTATCCGACATATCAATGGTAGGCTTATCAAAGTTATTTTTGGGGATATTAAGTGATTTATCTTCCCATACTTTTTTCATATACAATGCCCAAATAGGCAATGCCATGTTGGCACCTTGTCCTAAATTGGTGCTACGAAAGTGAATAGAACGTACTTCGCCACCCACCCAAACGCCAGTAGATAAGCTTGGGGTAATACCCATAAACCATCCATCGGAATTATTTTGTGTAGTTCCTGTTTTGCCGGCAATAGGGGCATCTAAACCATATTTATAGTGTAATCTTGCACCGGTACCGCTTTCAACAACGCCTTTCATTAATTCTATCATCAAATAAGCAGTTTCTTCACTCATAGCTTCTTGTTGCTTAGGAATAAAGTTTTCAATAACATTGCCATTTTTATCTTCGATACGCGTAATAAAAATAGGCTCAATAAAAACGCCTTTGTTGGCATAAGTACTTATAGCTCCTATCATTTCATACACTGATAAGTCGGGTGTTCCCAAACACAATGACGGCACTGCATCTATAGGGCTTGTAATGCCCATTTTTCGGGCAATATTTACTACTGCTTCGGGCGAAAAACGTTTCATTAAATAAGCCGAAATATTGTTAATTGAATTAGCCAATGCCCATTTTAGCGTTATCATTTCGCCTTCGCGTTTATCGTCTGAATTTTTAGGAGTATATGAAGTTCCATCGCCCATCTCAAAAGTTACCGGAAGATTTGGCACCTCAGTACATGGCGAAAATTCCCCTTCTTGCATAGCCAATGTATAAACAAATGGTTTAAAAGTAGAGCCAACCTGCCGTTTGTTTACTTTTACATTGTCAAACTGAAAATGTTTATAGTTGATTCCGCCTACATAAGCTCTAACATAGCCAGTTTGAGGTTCCATCGACATCAAACCAGTATGCAGAAACCATTTGTAATATTTTAATGAATCCCAAGGCGTCATTATTGTATCTTTTTCGCCTTGCCAAGTAAAAATTCGCATGGCAACGGGTGTATTAAACTCTTTTTGAATTTCCTCTTCATTGGCATTGGCTTCTTTCAACCTACGATAGCGGTCAGAAGTTTTCATAGCAGATTTATAGGTAGCTTGTATTTCTTCGGATGTAAGCTGGTAAAATGGAGCATTTTTTACACCTTTCCAATGTTTGTAAAAAGCAGGTTGCAATTCTTTGCCAAGATGTTCGGCAACAGCTTCTTCGGCATACTTTTGCATTTTATAATTGATGGTTGTGTATATTTTTAACCCATCTTTGTAAAGATTATAAGGAGTTCCATCTTGTTTTTTGTGATTCGCACACCAATCATTCAGATAGAGACGTAAATATTCTCTAAAATATGTGCCATATCCAGCACTATGGTCTTGAATAGTGTATTTTGACATGTCGATAGGCAATACTCTTAACGAATCATATTGTTCTTGAGTAATATAGCCATTTTTTCGCATTTGATTTAGAACGACTTCGCGTCTTTTTATTGCATTATCAGGGTTTTTGATAGGACTGTAATAGGTTGGAGCTTTTAAAATACCTACCAAAAGTGCCGCTTCTTCAACCTTCAGTGAATCGGGAGATTTATTAAAATAAGTACGGGCTGCCGTTTTTATACCATAAGAATTGCTTCCAAAATCAACGGTATTAAAATACATAGCAATAATTTCCTCTTTGGTGTAATTACGTTCAAGTTTTGCTGCAACTATCCATTCTTTAAATTTGGTAAACACCATAAAGAGTTTAAATTGATTTTTATTACGAGGAAAAAGGTTTTTAGCCAATTGTTGTGTAATAGTGCTACCGCCACCAGAGCTTTTTTGTCGTCCAATAATTGTTTTGCCTAAAACCCTGAGAATACTTCTTGTGTCAACGCCTGAATGTTCTTCAAAACGAGCATCTTCAGTGGCTATTAAGGCATTGATAAGAGCTGGTGATAAATTATTATAATGAACATTGCTACGGTTTTCAATATAGTATTTGCCTAAAATTTGCTGGTCGGCAGTTATGATTTCAGAAGCTAAATTGCTTTTGGGGTTTTCTAATTCTTCAAAAGATGGCATAAACCCAAGCCAACCTAAAGATAGAAATGTAAATAATAAAATTGTAAACAAAAATAATGAAGCTACCACAATCCAAAAACGCTTCACATATAATTTAAAATTCGTTGAATTTCCAGTGGTTTTTTTAGGCATAGCGAAAGTTTTATTTATTTATCAAACATTTAGTTAATAGTGCTTTTTTTAACGTATCGTTAATAGTGCAAAGAGCAAGCTAACTTATTTATTTTCAAACTTTTTGCTTGAACAAAAAGTTACAAAAATTCAAGACTGTAAATATTTTGCTTGCAAAACTACATCTTTAAAAATCCCACGCAATACAAGTCGTAGCGAAATAAACCATTTTGCTTTTATCGTATTTTAATCTTTCTCTACTCGTGTATTGCTTACACAATTCCACCGTTATTTTTAAAGCCTTGTTTTGCTAAGTAAAATATTTAAGGTCAATCCTTATCTTCGGAGAAAACCATAACAATATTAAAGGTTTTAAAAAGATTAATCAAGTGTTTTTTCTATTCTAAAACCTATTGTTTTTATGCCAGAAATTTGTTTTTCTCGCATAGCATGTTCAATTTCAAACAGATACTTTCCTTTCATGGAAAAGATAGCATTCTTTTTTAAAAGATATTTATTGTCTTTAATTTTCCCATTTCCTTTTCCATACCATTTTCCTTGCATATCAGCCAAAGGACACTCTAAGGTGTCAATTGCAATTTGTCCGTTAGGAAAAGTAGTTTTGATAAACAAAAAGAAATTACTATTTTTATAATCAGTTGTATTTCTTACATTCACATAAAAATTAAATGTAGAAGTTGTATCATCAATTTGAACTTCAATTTTTAATTTTTCTTTAACATCCCAAGCGGTTTCACTCACTTCCATGCTTTTATCAATAAGTGGTGGTTTGCCACACGAAACAGCTACAACAATCAATAAAGCAATCAGTAAAAAGTTTAAGAATTTTAAAAAATATTTTCGCATAATATTTATTGTATTAATCAAATCTTGTTAAATCGTCTTGTCCCATAAAGTTTTCAAAATCCTTTTTTACTTCTTTTTTTGCAGTAAAATCGTCTAATTTTGCTACTTTACCTCCTTTTTCGTTTATCTTGATAATTTCTTTTACTTTATCAATTGGAATTTCAAAAAACGATGAATAGTCGTTGGCATAGTTGTACAACATTGTTTTTTTAAACACATCCATTTTGTTAAAAACACCATCTCCTTTGTGGGTTTTTAAAATAAAATCTGAAGGTGGAAATTCTTTTAGTGCATCTACATAAGCATCGTTTTCAAAATTAAGGCAGCATTTTAATTTGCTACATTGCCCGGCTAATTTTTGTGGATTCATTGATAATTGCTGTATTCTTGCAGCATTGGTGCTTACCGATTTAAAGTTAGAAAGCCACGAAGCACAGCATATTTCTCTGCCACAAACTCCTATTCCACCCAAACGGCTTGCTTCTTGGCGAACGCCAATTTGCTTCATTTCAATTCTTACTTTAAATTCTTCGGCTAAAGTTTTTATTAACATTCTAAAATCTACCCTATCATCGGCTGTGTAATAAAAAACAGCTTTGGTATTATCGCCTTGATATTCTACATCGTTAAGTTTTAAATTAAGTTTGTGATCAAAAGCAATTTTTTTAGCTTTTACCATTGTTCTATCTTCGTTCTCAACTGCAATTACCCATTTTTCAATATCAGTAGTTTTAGCTTTGCGATAAACTTTTTTAATGCTGTCAATAGCAGGGTTAATGTTCTTTTTTATCATTTGAAACCTTACAGCTTCGCCAGTTAACGCAACAATTCCAATATCATGACCTGGTACACCTTCTACTGCAACAATATCGCCTTCGGTATATTCAATGTTTTCGGTAATTCTAAAAAATTCTTTTCGGCTATTTTTAAATCTAACTTCAAGAAATTCAAAAGGCTTGTATGTTTCGGGTTGTTCGATATTTTTAAGCCAGTTATAGGAATCTAATTTGCTGCATTTGTGAGCTTTAGTAATATCGCATTTTCCACTGTTCTTAATAGGATGACAACATCCTCTTGTTTGAAAATCATCGTTTATAATATCGTTATTTTTTTCTTCCATTCTAAAAAATTATAAAGTACAAAAGTAGTATTTTTATAGTTAATAACTCATGTTACGCAAGACTAAAAATTTCAAATAAATTAAGTCTTCTTAAAAATTTTGGATACAACTTCAAAGTCTTAGTATTTCTTTTTTTTCTTTTACTTTTGTCTTGATACAAAAGTAATAAAAAATCAAGACTGCAAATAATTTACTGCAAAACTACGCTTTTAAAAACTGCTACGCAATACTATGAATAGCGAAATATTGATTTGTGCTTTTTTTAAACAATTTGCCTTCGCTATTCTGTATTGCTTACACAAGCCACTGCTGTTTTTAAAATCTTGTTTTGTAGCGTAAATTATTTGAGGTCAATCCCACAGCTTCGTAGCAAAACGAAGTAATATAATAACTTACCAAAAAATTATAGTACGATTAATTACAAAAAAAACTTTGCTGCAATTGGCTCGGTATAACTGGTTCTAAAAAGGTTTGTAAAATAAACCTGTTTAGAACCAGTTATAAATGCCGAAATTATTTAGCAAATCATTCAGAATGATATTTTAAAGTTAAAAA